>JBFWWA010000020.1:0-16994 GCA_050246455.1 Planctomycetaceae bacterium | reverse complement strand
CTGCAAAGCCGGATCGAACACCGCAAGATCCGACGTCAATCAATCGAAATCCGTCACGCAAGCGGAAGCCGGACTGTGAAAAGGCTGCCGCGACCGGGATGGCTTTTCACTTCAATTGTTCCGCCGAAGACGTTGATCATGTGCTTGACAATTGAAAGGCCCAGCCCCGTGCCGCCGAGCTCGCGCGAGCGGTGCTTGTCGACGCGGTAAAACCGTTCGAAAATCCGCGCCTGATGTTCTTCCGCGATCCCCGCGCCGGTGTCCTCCACCTGAATGACCGCCGATTTCCCTTCCTGCCGCCAGCGCACGACCACGCGCCCCCCTGACGGCGTGTACTTCACCGCGTTGTCGACGAGGTTGCTGAGAATCGTATGCAATCCTTCATCGTCGGCGTTCACACGCAGATTTTCCGCGGGAGCTTCCACCTCGATTGCAATGTTCTTCGCCTGCGCAACGGGGCGATGTTCGTCGAGGCAGAATTCGATTGCCTCGCGCAGCGGGATCGCCTGGACGTCGAAGACGTCGGTGGCCGATTCAATCCGCGCAAGTCGCAAGAGGTCCATAATGAGCGCGTGGAGCCGGTCGGCGTGCTCTTCAATCCGCTCGACGAACTGCCGGCTGTGCTGAGGCTCTTCCAGCGCGCCGGAGAGAAGTGTTTCGGTGTAGGCCTGAATAGCGGTGAGCGGAGTCTTGAGCTCATGAGAGACGTTCGAGACGAACTCGCGGCGCAGATTTTCGAGCCGTCGCAGATCGGTCACATCGTGGAACACGAGCACCACGCCGGGGCAGGGCTTTCCGGGAAGTCTCGTTGCGAGCATCGCGACGACGGCATGCTTGCGCGGCAGTTCCAGCTCGACAACTGTCCGGTCGCGCCCCGCGAGCGCGTCGTTCACAACCTGCTGGATGGTCGCGTGGCGAATCGCTTCCCAGATGGGACGTCCGATATCGGATGAGTCCGCAAGTTCGAGAAGCGAATTTGCCGCCTTGTTGGCGAAAAGAATTCGCTGCCGCTCATCAACCGCGACAACACCTTCAATCATACTTCCCAGAACCGTCGAGAGGCGGTCGTTGTCGTCTTCCAGGTTGCGACAGCGAAGCGTGTTGGCTTCGTTGCGAGACAAGAGTTCGCGGCTCATTGTGTTGAAGGTTGATGCCAGGCGGCCGAACTCGTCGTTGGCGGTTGCAGGGACCTTTGTCGCGAACTCTCCCTTGCTGATGGCAGCCGCCGCGGCAGCGAAGGAAGCTATCGGCGAAACCAGCAGCGACGCGATGGCATACGAGATCAGAACTCCCAGCCCGAGCGCAATCGCGAGGAACGCCGTCGTCTTCCGTTCGATGTTCGCGATGCCGGTATTGACCGTATCGAGGGGAATGGAAGTTCGCACGAAGCCGGCAGGTGCGTTCTTTTCGCCGATGCGCACGGCGGCGTACAAAGTCGGCCGTCCCGATGTTTCACTGAAGCGCTGGGTGATTCCTTCTCCCTCGTCCGTCGTGCGCGCGAGCTTGATTTCCTCCCGATCGCCGTGATTGTCCATCGTCCCGGGCTGCGCTTCGGAGTCGCCGATCACGGTTCCGTCGTCGGCGACGACCGTCAGTCGCGTTTCAATGGAAGACTGCAGTGCGCCCAGCCGCTTCTGCAATAGCTCCGTCGGCTCTTTCGGGAAGTTGGAGGACAGCGAATCTTTTAACAGATACGCCGCTTCGCGGAGCCGCGCGTCGGCCTGTTCGCGCGCCGTCTGCTGCAGCGGCTTGACGACGAACAGAACGAAGGCCCCGACCGACGCCACCAGGAAGATGGCGTAGATCAGAAAAACCTTCCAGAAAATTCGGGAGCCGAGCATCCCCTGCGCTTTCCACGCGTTATCGACGGCGACTGGATGGGGTCGGGCGGACGTTTCCTTTTCGCTCCGATGCCGATGCGGATGCACTGCGACATACGGAACGTTGTGCCCGACAACAATACCGCGCGATCACTCGCGGGTCACGCCGTGGGGGGATGATACTTCGTGTCGCCGGTCGCATTCGGTGCGACCTGTTCCTGGATCGACGCACTTTGCGACACGGTCGGAGTTCCTGCGTCGGGCGTTTCCGCGGGAAGCGTGTTGCCGTCGAAGAACCCGGTTCCGGCAAGCGCCGGGTCGATCGTTCCGCCCGGTTTCGGCATGATCAGGTCGACCTGCATCGTCATCTCGCCGAGCGAAACCATGTCGTCGTGACAGAGAACGACCTCGCCGTTGATGCGGCGGCCGTTGACGAATGTCCCGTTCTTGCTGCCGAGATCGCGAACGCGAAGCGTGAAGTCATCGAGGAGAAGCACGCAGTGATGGCGGCTTACGAACTCGCTGTCGGGACGAATCTGACAATCCTGTTCCCGGCCGACGATGAACTTGGGCCGGTCGATGAGAATCGTTTCACCAACGAACGGTCCGCTGAGGACTCTGAGCTGAGCGTTCATGCGTCGCCCTTACCGCACGTGCTGCCGAAGAAGTGAAGACGCGACGAGACGTCGCTTCGTTCCGGCATCGCGTCAATGCGTTGAACCATTGCCGGAAACGGCAATTAAGATCTGCATAGCTTACTGTGGGCAGGCTGAGAATCTCAACAATTCTCCCAGTAGAAATTTTCGACTATACGGTGAACGCTTCGCAATAGGTATCCCGGCATCCTGCCGCCAGACTCAAACATTCATGCTGTTCGCGGCGGTTCCGGACCGTGAATCACCGACAAAAAGCCTCCCGAATCGTGAAAACCAGCCCCAGGGGGGTTCCTGGTCTCAGGAGTCGTTTGTTCAGTATCTGCTTTGGCCGCTGGAACCGGCGACTCGTTATTTCCGGTCGGACTTGAGGCAAATTGCTGTCTTTTCGAGGGTTTTTACCGGCAAGTTGCCTGCCGATCGGAAAAGTCGACAGAACCCCTAAAGTTTGACAGCTCACCCCTCCGATAAATGGAGAAGCAGGGGGGAAAGTCTTTACCTACCATTCCGGTCGGTTCAACTCAGGAAGAGTGACGATGAAACAATCCCTCCATTGCCTGCTGGCGTTGCTTCTGACGACGTCACTGGCAGGTTGCTGTGCCTGTGCTCCCTACGGTGGCTACCCCGGTGCTTACGATCCCTGCGGTGGACCCGCGTATTGCGGCCCTCCGGCAGGTAGTCCCTGCGGTCCTGCCTACGGGCCGGGCTGCTGCATCCTGACGCCGGTCTTCCATATCTTCCACGGCGTTGAGAGTGCCGTCTGTTCCATTCTGCATCCGTGCGGACCGAACGGAATCTACGGCGGCTGTGGCAACAACTATTGCGGCGTCCCGAGCGCCTGCGATCCCTGCTGTGCCCCCAATCTCTGCTGTGATCCGTGCGGACCGGTTTGCGGCGATCCCTGCTGGGATTCGTGCTGCCCGGCTCCGATCTGCTGCCCGCCGGCCAACTGCTGCCCCACTCCCTGTGCTCCGGCTTGCGGCCCGGCACCGTATGGGATGGGTGACTGCAACACCTACGCTCCGGCGCCGATGTCGGCTCCGCCGGCACCGGCCGCGCCCCCCGCGGCTGCACCGCAAGGGGCGTACTTCCAGCGCAGCGGACTGATTCAATCGAGTGCACAGTTCAGTGACGCCCGCAACCAGCGCTGGCTTCCGGAACGTTACTGAACTGAGCGAATCCGCGACCAGGTTCGGTTAAGATCGCTCTCGGATCGCGGTACTGAGACTGACAATTCCACGGACGTGCCTCTCAGTATCTGGGAGGCAACTTCCGTTTCAGCCTCAGCGAGAATCGCTATGCACGCGCTCGAAACAATCGATCGAATCTCGCCGACGCGCCGGCCCGCTCGCACACCGATCGGCCGGCATGTCTGGTCGAACCTGCTTTTCGCGCACTGGCCTGTTCCGGTTGAAGATCTGGCGCCGCTCGTTCCTCCGCGGCTGACGATTGATACGTTCAATGGTACGGCGTGGATCGCGCTCGTCCCCTTCACGTTGTCGGAAGTCCGTCCGTGGTGGTCTCCGGCTGTGCCGGGAATCTCCGCGTTTCACGAAACGAATGTGCGAACCTACGTCCATCTCGACGGACGCGATCCCGGCGTCTGGTTCTTCAGCCTCGACGCCTCCAGTTCACTCGCGGTTCGCATCGCACGCGCGCTCTGGAATCTGAACTACTATCGCGCGACGATGGAACTCTCTCGCACGGAATCTCTCGTCAGGTATCGCAGCCGTCGTCATTGGCCCGGAGTTTCGGGATACGGCGCGGACGTCGAAGTGGAAATCGGTCCGCCGTACGACGCGTCGACACCCGGCGTTCCGCGCGGAACTGCCGCTCCCGACACGCTCGAGCATTTCTTCTGCGAGCGCTACGTCCTTTACGCAGCACGCAATGACGGCACCCTGTTTCAGGGGCGCGTCTACCATTCGCCGTACCCACTCCGCACCTGCGAAGTGACGCACCTTGAGGACTCCCTCATCCAAGCTGCGGGGGTCACGGTCGAAGGCCCGCCGGCGCACGCGATTTTTTCCGAACGCGTCGCGGTCGACATCTACCCACTCGTGCGCGTGTAGTTGACGTGCAGTCGTCGGGCATCGCAGCGATCGGTCGTTCTCTCCTGAAGCCCGAATACCGGATGCCTGACCGCCTGTTCTACCGCGCCTTGTCGGAGATGTCTTTCCGGCACCACGCGCCGTCCCAGCGGATACATTTGACGGCCTGATACGCCCGCAGTTTCGCGGCGGCGATGTTGTCGCCAATCGCCGTCACGCCGAGGACGCGCCCGCCGTCGGTAACGACCTGATCGCCGAGTTTGGTCGTTCCGGCATGGAACACCTTCACGTCGGGAAGTTTGTCGGCTTCTTCAATCCCGCGGATCGGTTTCCCCTTCGTGTAGGCCCACGGATAACCTTCCGAGGCCATCACGACGCAGATGGCGGGGCGCGGATCCCATTCGAGCGGCGGAAGCTGCTTCAGGTTTCCTTCGGCCGCCGCGAGCAGAAGCGTTGCGAGGTCGGTCTTGAGCCGCATCAGCACCGGCTGCGCTTCCGGATCGCCGAAGCGGGTATTGAACTCGAGCACCTTCGGCCCCTGGTTCGTAATCATCAGCCCGGCGTAGAGAACTCCGCGGAAGGTGCGCCCCTCGCGCTTCATTGTGTGAACGGTCGGGACCAGAACCTTCTCGATAATCTCATCCATGAGCGCCGGCGTGATGAGAGGCGTGGGGGAATAGGCTCCCATGCCGCCGGTGTTCGGGCCGGTGTCGCCGTCGTGCGCCGCCTTGTGGTCCTGCGCCGGCTCGAGCGGAATGATGGTCGTTCCGTCGACAATTGCGAGAATGCTCGCTTCCTGGCCGACGAGACATTCCTCGATCACGATCCGCTTTCCCGCGTCGCCGAACGCGCGGTCGACCATCGTCTGCTGAATGGCCGCCACCGCTTCTTCCTTCGTCTGGCAGACCATGACTCCTTTGCCCGAGGCGAGGCCGTCCGCCTTCACCACCACGGCGCGCTCGTCCCGTTCTTCCAGATGCGCGAGCGCTTCTTCCGGCGACTGAAACACGCTGTATTCCGCCGTCGGCACGTTCGCAAGACGCATCAAGTCTTTCGCGAAGACTTTGCTCCCTTCGAGTTCGGCCGCCTTTTTCGACGGTCCGAAGACCTTCAGCCCCGACTTCTCGAACGCATCGACAATTCCTTCGACCAGCGGCGCTTCAGGCCCGACAACGGTGAGGTCGATCTTCTCCGCCTTCGCGAACTTGATGAGGCGTTCAAAATCGGATGCGCTGATGTCGACGTTCTTCGCGTTCTGCGACGTCCCCGCGTTGCCCGGGGCGCAAAAAACTTCCGTCACCTTCGGCGACTGTGCAAGCTTCCAGACCAGGGCATGCTCACGCCCACCCTGACCAACCACAAGAATCTTCATTGCTATCGATCCATCCCTGCGCGAATTTCTGAATGTCTGATGACTAATGTCTCAATGGGATTCCGTTTGACTTCGGCGAGCTGAGTCGAGCGGCGGCTTCGCGGAGATGCCGATTGACGTCCAGCAGTTCCGACGACAGATCGTCGGCCTGGGTACGATTTACGGACCTCGTTCACGCTCGTCGTTCATCCGGATTCACCAGAAGCCCGAAGTCTGACGGCCCGAAGCCAGCTTCCTATTCTATCAGCCCGCAAACTCTCCCTGTAGCCAACGGCGAACCTGGCGGCGCAAGTCGGTGTCGGCACCAATACTTCCGGCGGAAATCGTCGGCTCGGGCCGTGGGGCAAGGGCTCAGTGAAGCGAGCTCCCGGAACTCGCCCAACGGCGCGAACGCCCCGGAATTGAAGTCTCGCGCGCTTCGCCGCTATAGTGGATGACTTGGCAACCAACGTATCAGGGCCGGCTTACGGCTCGGTTTCGACGAAGTTTGAGGAGATGAATTCGTGTTTCAGACGGTAGCCGTAATCGGCGCAACAGGGGCAGTAGGACGTATCATTGTGGAACTCCTCGAGCAGAGGGATTTCCCCGCCAGGAAGTTCCGGTTCCTCGCCTCAAAACGCAGCGCCGGCACGAAAATCGTCTTCAAGGGTGTCGAGCACGTCGTTGAAGAACTGACGACCGACTCCTTCGCCGGCGTCGAGCTCGTCATTGCATCCACGCCCGACGAAACCGCGCGAGACTTCCTTCCCGCGGCCGTCGCCGCCGGCGCCACCGTGATTGATGAGTCGGGTTACTTCCGGATGAAGCCGGACGTCGCGCTCGTCATTCCGGAAATCAATCCCGAAGCGGCTCTCAATGCCACCGGCATCATCGCGAGTCCCAATTGTTCAACCACGCAGCTGGTGCAGGCGCTCAAGCCGTTGCATGATGCCGCCCGCGTGCGGCGCGTCATCGTCAGCACTTACCAGGCGGTCAGCGGCGCCGGCCTGCAGGGGAACGTTGACCTCGTCGAAGGGACGAAGGCCCAGCTCGACGGCGGCGAGTACAAGTACCAGGCGTTCAAGCATCCGATCGCTTTCAATGCGATCCCGCAGATCGGCAGCTTCAAGGACGACGGGTACACCAGCGAAGAACTGAAGATGGTGTACGAGACCCGCAAAATTCTGGGTGACGACACCATCCAGATCAACGCCACCTGCGTCCGTGTTCCGGTCGCCAACTGCCATAGCGAGACGATCACCGTCGAGACCGAGCGGCCGGTCTCTCCCGAAGAAGCACGCGAGCTCTTTTCATCGTTTCCCGGGCTCCGCGTCGTTGACGACATCCAGACCGGGCAGTACCCGCTTCCCTCGACCTGCTCCGGCAGCGACGACACGTTCATCGGCCGCATCCGTCGCGATCTTTCGCACCCGAACGGCCTCAGCTTCTGGTGCGTCAGCGATAATCTTCGCAAGGGAGCCGCCACGAACGCCGTCCAGATCGCAGAACTCCTCGCCGCCCACCGGCTCGAGAAGTCGAGCGTGTAACTTTCGCAATGTCGTTCCAGTTGGGGCTGGGGTGTGGACAAAGTCCTCAGTCCCGTAGGGACGTCTGAAAGTAGCCCAGCGATTCATCGCTGGGTCATCGGAATGAAAATTGAATCAAGTCCCGTAGGGACGGCTGATATTCTTGCGACAGATTTTCAGTCGTCCCTGCGGGACTTCTCATCAGACAAACGCACGGCATCCCAGCACTGAAGTGCTGGGCAATTGTCACATGGTCCCTACGGGACCGACGCTCTGCGTCTTTCACGAACATTCGACGGACTGACTGAGAACAATGGACCACTTTCAATACAAAAACGGACAGCTGTACTGTGAGGACGTCGCCGTTGCGGATCTGGCAAAGGAGTTCGGAACTCCTCTCTGGATTTACTCGAAGGCGACGCTGCTCCAGCGTTACCGAGACATCCAGACCGCCTTCGCAGAGGTCGATCCGGTCATCTGCTATTCGGTGAAGGCGAACTCGAACCTCTCGATCCTCAAGATCATGCAGGAGGCAGGTTCGAGCTTTGACGTCGTCTCCGGCGGAGAACTTTACCGCGTGCAGAAGGCGGGGGCCGATACGACGAAAGTCGTCTTCGCAGGCGTTGGCAAGACCGACGACGAAATTCGCTTCGCGCTCGAAACGAACATCCTCATGTTCGACGTCGAAAGTGAAGCCGAGCTCGATGCCATCTCCGCCGTCGCCGCGGGCATGAAACGCGTCGGACCGGTCGCGCTCCGTCTCAATCCCGATATCGACGCCAAGACGCACGCCAAAACGACCACCGGCAAGAAGGGGAACAAGTTCGGCATGGACATCGAGCGAGCCGCCCAGCTCGCCGACAAAGTCCTCGGCGATCCGAACCTCAAGCTCTGCGGCATCCACATGCACCTGGGCTCGCCGATTCTGACGACCGATCCGTACGCCGCCGCGACCAAGAAGGCAATCGAGGTCGTCCGCGACTTCCGCAAGCGCGGCCATGACATCCGCTGGATCAACCTCGGCGGCGGTTTCGGCATCAGTTACAAGAAAAACGAAGGCCCACCCGCCTCCGATTACGCCGCGGTTATCGTCCCGGGTGTCAAAGAAGCGGAGTGCCGCCTCGCCCTCGAGCCGGGGCGCTATATCACCGGCAATTCGGCCATACTTGTGAGCAAGGTCATCTTCACGAAGCGAGAAGGGGGGAAGCTCTTCGTGATTCAGGACGCCGCGATGAACGACCTCGCGCGCCCCGCACTTTACGATTCGTTCCACCGCATCTGGCCCGTCGCGCCGAAAGTGGCCGCCCCGGACGATTACGAAGGGGAGATTACAGGCTGCGAGAAATCGGACGTCGTCGGACCGATCTGTGAATCGGGCGACTACCTCGCCAAAGACCGCTACCTCCCGCCGGTCGCGCGCGGCGAACTTCTCGCGACATTCAGTGCCGGCGCCTACGGCTCGTCGATGAGCAGCAACTACAACAGCCGTCCGCGCGGCGCGGAAGTGATCGTCGACGGCAAAAACGTCAAGCTGATCCGCAAACGCGAAACCTTCGCCGACCTCGTCGCCCACGAACTCGTGTAGTCGTCTCTACTGGCTTCAGATTGACGACGCGCACTCTTCCCCCCTCTCCCCGCCGCGGGAGAGGGCCGGGGTGAGGGGGCTGACACACCAAGACCCCATCAACGCTTGCAAAGATTTCGCTCTTCCCAGGAGTTACTCGGCATTGCATACTATGTCTAACAGAGTATAGACAAATCCGAGCCGGCCGGCCGTCTACTTCTCCGAGGAGATCGATCATGCGTATTGAACGGGAGCTGATGCGGGGAGCCGGGCCGGTCGCGGTCCTGAATCTTTTGTCCGGCGGGGCAAAGTACGGCTACGAGCTGGTCGAGGAGCTGGCAAAGCGGACCGACGGCGTGCTCGACATGGGGCAGGCGACCCTTTACCCGCTCCTTTACAATCTTGAGTCGCAGGGGCTCGTGAAAGCGCAGTGGCAGCAGAGCGAATCGGGTCGCGACCGCAAATACTATTCGCTCACCGCGAAAGGGAAGAAGCGACTCTCGCACGACGTCGCGCAGTGGCAGGCGGTCTCGCGGGCCATGATCGGCCTCGGCATCCTCTCGCCGAGCGCTGCCAAGCCGCGCCTCGCAACGGGGGGCGAAGCATGAGTGACGCATCCCGGTTCCGCCCACCCTCGGAATCATTCCTCGCCCGGCTGATTGCGACGCCGATCTCGCATCTCATCCGCGGCGAAGTGACCGGCAGTTTTAACGCGGACAGACTCATCGCCCGCGCCCAGCTGCCGGAACCGGTGACAAATGCGATCTGGCGAGCAGTCTTCGCGAGCGGTCTGCGCCGCACGAAGCGAATCCGACTTACCACCGAGCTCATCGACCTGGCGGGCAACGGACTCGCCGCCGGAAACGCCCCGGACGACGTCGCGGCGGAAGTCTCGGAGAGCGCGGGGTATCTGGCGACTGTCGCCGGAAGCATGAACGCACGGCTGCTCATCGCTCGCGCGCAGTTGCCAGAACCCGTGACGAAAGCCATCGGGAATGCCGTGCAGGCGAGCCGGCTTTTTCGCATGAAGGGTATCGGGCTCGCCACCGAGCTCATCGACCTTGCCGGTGGAGCACTCGCTGCGGGAATTTCGCCCGACGACGTCGCGGCGGAAGTTTCCGAGCGCGCGGAATATCTGACGACTGTCGGCCGCTTCATCCCCATCGGCCGGCTCCACTCGCTTCCTGATCGAAAGAAAATGCCCGCTGAAATCCTTCTCGTGCTGCGCGGCATCACCGACAAACTTCGCGGCAAAAAGTCGGAACGGGGCGAAGCGGTGCTTGCGATTTACAACCGGATCGTTGCCGATCTCGGAGCGGGGGCTTCCGTCGAAACATTGACCGACCGCTTCAGCGATCCCCAGTCCGTCGCGTTGCTGGTCGCCCGCCCGAAGCGGCGCGCGGCGGTCATTGATGCCGCACTGCCCGGTTCGCTTTTGCAAGTCGTGTCGAAAATTGTGAAAGGGACCCGCCTCTGGCCGAGCGAGAAAGACGACGTCGCCCGCGAGCTCTGCGCGCATTTCTCGGACGGTCTCACCGGCGGACGAACGGCAGCAGAGCTCGCCACCGATTTCGGCTCAATTGAAACTGCCGCCAAACTGATCCGCCGCGCGAAGAAACGGAACCGTCCCTTCGCCTGGCATGCTGCGCGGCGCGGGGCGATTGCCATGCTCGTCCTCGTCGCCTTCGTGGCAGTTCTCTGGGGAATTCTCGCGCTGCGATACTTCAACGCGAGTCCGACGATCAAGGTCGATTACATCGCAAAAGATGACGCGCGCACCAGCACAATCCCCGTCGAAGACCGCGCCTGGCCGTTGTATCGCGAAGGCTTGCTTGCGCTCAATCGGCCGGAACCGCATTCACCACACCAACTGGAAGAGTACGCGTCAGAACTCACGCCTTTGATGACGGTCTTGAGCAAGGGAGCCCATGAAACCGCGGGAACGACTCATCCCGAGTGGCCGCGCGTGACCGAGTATTTGAACAAGCACAGGAAGTCGCTCGACTTGTTCATCGAGGCGAGCAGAAAGCGCGATCTCGGCTACATCTACCGGGACCGCGACAACGATGACTGGCTTGTGGAGGCGACCGGCGGGTCATCGGCCCAGATCTACGGCACGGTAAAGCCCGACTATCAGCGAGCGATTCCACAGATCCACGATCTCGGCGTAGCCAATCTGCTTCTGTCCGCCGAGATCAAGGTGGCGATCGAGCAGGGGAATGGAACCCGAGCCGTCGATTGTCTCATTGCGAAGCTCGGCATCGTCGATCAGATCTGGCGAGCCGAGAATTACTTGGTGACCGACTTGACTGCCGGTAATCAACTTTTCGGCACGTCCCGGCAGGTGCGGCAAATCCTCTCGGAGCGGCCAAAGTTGTTGACCGATAATCAGCTCGTTGAACTGGCCCACAGATTCGCCAGCGTCTGCGACGGCAACCCCCGAATCCGCTATGAGCGCATGGATCGGTTCGTCGACGATTTCCTGCAGAATGGATACACCGACGACGGAAACGGCGACGGTCGTTTGACTCCGAAAGGAGCCTACATCCTACTGCATCTGCTGCGAGCAAGAGTTCAAGCGGATCTTAAGCGGACCGCCGACTGGGATGCCCCGTATTGGCAGCTCGAATCGCTCGGTCCGCTCGTCGCGACATTTTCGGCCGGTCGGCGCGAGATCGGAGAAAAGCTGCACCAGATCGCAAGCGAGTACGTGGAAGATCGAAGCCGGCCCTATTTCGAGCGCGTCCAATCGCCGATGCGCTCCGAGTTTCAGCGCGTGCTCGACTCGCCAAGTCTGCGACAGCGATACCTCCCCGCCGTGCTGTACTGGTCGGTTCTCTGGAAGCCGGGTGACCAGGAAGTCGCGTTTGAGTCGAGCGATATGGCCTTGACGTTTCGCGACGCCGCCCTCACAGTCATTGCGCTCGAGCTGCATCATCGCCGCACAAACCAGTGGCCAGCGAAGCTCGAGGAGCTTGTTCCCCGCCTCCTGCCATCCCTTCCGGTCGATCAGTTCGACGGCAAGCCGTTGCGGTATCGCATCGACAACGACAAGCCATTGCTCTATTCGATCGGAACGAATCGCATCGACGACGGCGGGAAGGTGCTCGCCCCTCTGCAGCCGGATCAGAAAACTGTCGACGGCGACATGGTCCTCTTCCCAACGGTGCCGGGTCGGACGCACTGAACGCGAGGCCGGGTGACATGCCCTCAGCTTTGTGAGGGCATGTGAGCTCAGCCTAAAAACTCGGGTGGCACGTCCTGAGCCTGCGAAGGGCGTGGTGTTATCACCCGAAGACCACGCCCGTTGAAGGCCACCTGAACCGGACTGCGGTCCGGATTTCGTGGTGACGGAGCTGGACGGGATGACATGCCCTCGCCGAGCCGAGGGCACGCCACCCTTCGTTCCCGAAATATCAGGATCCCGCCGGATTTCGCCCGCTTTCTCCAATCGTTACAGTCGACTCCGTTCCGCCCCCTCCGCAGGTCCACGGGATTGACGGGGAATTGGCCGTTCGCGGGCCGGGCTCCGGACCGGGTTCAAGGTGGAAGGCGATACGATCGATAAAATCGAAACGCTGCGCTCCGGCGGAGCGACCAGACTCTTCCCGCCGGGGCTGCCAGAAGTCAAAATCCCCATCCTGACAACACGGAATCAGGGAATGGGGAAAATAGGCAAAATGTGATTGTATTCGATCGCGTAAACTCTCTAACATGAACATTTACGGGCTGACGCGGCGGGACGGGCTCCCTCTCCGGGCGCGTAAATTGTCGCTTCATTTGATCTTGGGATAGACCCGGCGTGGCGGGGGTGCCTCCGCGGAGTGGACTGAATGCCCTGTCAGAGCACGATGTTGCGGATTCTCGGCCTCGTCGGGGTCGTGTGTCTGGGAGGTTATGCGCTCGCAGTCGCGCAGCCGAACCCCGCACCTCCCGCGGCGACCGCTTCCGACGCGACGGAAGAATCGCCCCTCCTCATCGAGCCCAAAACTCCCGAAGAGATTTTCGACGCGGCGATTCTCACGGAACGGCTCGCACGTCCCGCTCTTGCGAAGCGATATCTCGAAAAGCTTCTCGAAACGAACCCGACCGACGAAGTGCTCCTCGCTCTTCGCGATCAGCATGGTCCCGGCGTCTTCCTCCGGCTTTCCAATGACGTGGCACTTCGCCCCGCGTCGACGCAGCTGCTGGAGCGGGTCAGCGCCGCGTTCCGCAAGCGCGCCGTCGACCCGAAATACATCGATGAAATTCTGAAGGCCTTGAACGGCACTTCCCAGGAACGCGAGGTTGCCCAGAGCGTACTGCACAGCACCGGTCCAATCGCCGTGCCGCGCATACTGCAACACATCGCCACTCCCTCGCCGGACGATCAGCACCAGGTTCTGGTGCAGGCCCTCATCAACATGGGCAAACAGACGGTTCCCGCACTTCTCGGCGCACTCGACGCCCCGGGGGATGCCACCCGTTCTGCCGCTGCCGAGACGCTCGGTTTCCTCAAATCGCGCGACGCCCTGCCGTACCTCTGGCATCCCGCATTCGCTCCGAAGGAACAACCGGGCGTGCAAGTCTCCGCACGCACGGCCATCGGTCGCATTCTGGGAATCACCCCCGATCAGGTCGCTGAAACGAAATCGGTCGGCGCCGCTCGTGAATTGTCGAACATTGCAGCGCGTCATTTCCGCCGCGACATCGAGTGGCCCGTCCGCGATGACGGAACCGTGGAATCGTGGGTCTGGAGCGACGACCTGAAAGCGATCGCGTCGAAGGCGATCTCGCCGGAGGAAGCGTCACTGCGGACCGGTCTTCGTTTCGCCCGCCAGGCGATGGAACTCGCCCCCGAAAGCCCGGAGTACCAGTCGCAGTATCTCGCGCTGAACCTCGCGAATACCCGCCACGACATCGGTCCGGAAGCTCCCCTCCCGACAGGACCCGGCAGCGTGCACGACCTGGCGTTGACCGCCGGTGCCGAGACCGTTTCCGCCGCGCTCTCCCACGCCATTCGCGCCCGGAACTCTGCCGCCGCGCAGGCCGCACTCCAGATTCTGGGTGAGGTCGGCACGCCGCATCAGCTTTACATCCGGCATTCGAGCGAATCGCCGATCCTATCCGCTCTCAACTATCCGGACCGGCAGGTGCAGTTCGCCGCCGCGGCGACGATTCTCAAGCTCGATCCGGTCAATCGGTTCCGAGGCTCGGAGCGGGTCGTGTCGATTCTCGCCCGGGCGCTCCTCGATTCCGGCACTGCGCGGAGCGTGGTTGTCGATCCGAACACCGACCGCGCGAGCTCGACCGCGGGACTTGTGGGGCAGATGGGGTATGAGCCGGAAATCGCATCGACCGGCAAAGATGGCTTCAAGATCGCGACCGAGCATCAGGACATCGAGTTGATCTTCCTTGAAGTCAACACGATCCGCTGGCCCCTTTCCGCCACAATTGCCAACCTGCGTGCGGACGCCCGCTCCGCAAACATCCCGATCGTCGTCTACGGTCCCGAATCGGTGAAGCACGACGTTGAGCCGATGCTCAGCCGATACCCGCTCATGACGTACATGATCGAATCGAACACGCTGGAAGGAATGTCGATACAGCTTCGGTCATTTCTCGACAGCCTGAAGTCTCCGGCACTCACTCCGACGCAGCGTGCCGAGCAGTCGGCAATTGCCGCACGCGGGCTCGCTCAGATTGCGGAGTCGCAGCGGACGGCCATCTACGATCTCGGCCCGACCGAAAAAGCCCTGACGCGGGCGCTCAACTCCGCTCCCCTCTCACACGACGTTTTGACGGCGCTCGCCGCCATTCCCAGCGTTTCCGCCCAGGAACAGCTGCAGGAATTTGCATCCAGTGAGCGCATTGATAATCCGACGCGCGTCTTTACCGCCCGTCAGCTGACGAAGCACATCCGCCGCTACGGCTTGCTGCTGTCGCTGGAACGCGTGGCGGATCTCGAGACGAACTGGCGCAATGCGACGGATCCGGAAGTTGCCACGGCTCTCGCGACAGTCGTCGGTTTGTTCAAGCCGAATCCGCAGCGCGTCGGCGGCCGTCTGCAGCGCTTCATCGGCGGCGAGTCCGCTGCTCCGGCAGAGGCACCCGCCGATCCGCAGGCCGCTCCGCCGCAACCGGCGGCGCCCGCCCCCGCCGCGCCGTAGCAGTTCGCGCGGCCGATTTCAGCCGTCGCGTGACGCGCGCTCTTTGCCTTCGCAGAGCGGAGGAGATGCCGATTGTTGACCCGGCGTTCCCGTCCGTTTGCTTTCTGCGCGCCCGACAGATTCCGTTGACTCGTCGAGCATCTGGCGCGATCGATGGCCGATATTTTCGATTGTCGGCGAAACCGTCCGCATGTTTCATGGATTCTACATTGATGTCTCATGTTTCTTTGGATTTTTCATGGATGTTTCAGCGCCAAAGTCATTGACGAACTTGCAATCCTGCGCATGATGGAATCGCGAACATCGCCGATCGATTTCCGAATCAATAACGATGATTCACAGGCGAGTTTGCGATTCGACGAAGTGCGAACGCAATCGCACAAGCGGCTCCGGCAAGCTCAAGAACTGAAGTCGATGCACCAGGAGTTCGTGATTGAGAAAGCACGCTCACACTGGCGTTCCATTCCGGATCCCGTCAGGCGTTGACGACCCAAGTGGCCCGAAAGATGAAACGAGCATTCCACCGAATCGAGCGAAGCCCTCACGACGCATTTTTCGCGTCGTCGGCTGATGTCGCGCGGAACGCAACATTGCGAACCTCCTCGGCGAGGCCGTCCGCGCAGAGGAATGTTCGCTGCGCAAGCTTCGCGAGGTGCGCTTGCACCGAGTCCCTGGATTGCGAATGCCCGGTGCGTGCAACGAATGGTGCAACGTTTCCTGCGGATTCGTGCAGCATTTGGAGAAACGCAGCGAGTATTCCAAAGAGTGCACGAGAATCGCTGCTGCCGGGACGAACGGCGAAACGCGGCGACTACGCCGCCCGTTTCGGCCGCTTCGCTTTCGCCTTCACGGGACGTGCCGGCTCGCGATCGGTTTCCGTGGCCGGCGCGTCGTGCAGAAACGTGAATGCCACCACCACGAGTGCCGCGGCGACGAGCAGAGTGAGAGGCCGGAGCGCGGCGCTGCGGGCGAGAGTTTCGGCAATCGGCGCGTACCACGGTGCCACTTCCGCCTCCGGGAGAGCGGGAGGATCGTACTTCGGTGCGCTCAAGCTCAAGGTTTTGTCGACGGCGATCCGTTCGTCGCCGGGGCGTGCCGCATCGAAATCGATGCGCGCCACCTCGGCGGCAAACTGCGGATCGTTCTTGAGCGCTTCGGCGACTTTCTCGAGGTACTGCATCCGGCTTTCCATGCCGACCAGCTCGATCTGGTTCGCCTGATACTCTTCTTTGAGCTCAAGATGCGCCGCCAAGCGCGGCGCCAGCGTGACCGATGCGAACAACCCCGCCGCCGCCACCAGGCACAACCAGAAGGCCAATGAGGCGATCCAGTCGTAGCGCGTTTCCGCGCCGGCGGCTGCATGCAGGGGATTCGCACCTCGGCTCATACTTTGAGCGTCCCCCCGTACCGCGCGTTCGGACCGAGAATCTCCTCAATCCGGAGCAGCTGGTTGTACTTGCAGACGCGGTCGGTACGGCTCGCCGAGCCGGTCTTGATTTGACCAGTGCCGAGAGCCACCGCGAGATCGGCGATCGTGTTGTCTTCCGTTTCGCCCGAACGGTGACTCATCACCGCGGTGTAGCCGCTGCGTTGCGCCAGCTGCACGGCGTCGATCGTTTCGGTGAGCGTACCGATCTGGTTCACCTTCACGAGGATGCTGTTCGCGGTTCCCTTCTCGATTCCCTGCTGCAGACGCTGCACGTTCGTGACGAAGAGGTCGTCGCCGACAATCTGGCACTTCGAGCCGATCTTGTCGGTGAGGAGCTTCCAGCCATCCCAGTCGTCCTCGGAGCAGCCGTCTTCGATCGAGCAGATCGGGTACTTCTCGACCCAACCCTGGAGCAGGCCGACCATTTCGGCCGAGCTGTATTTCTTTCCTT
>JBFWWA010000019.1:0-17198 GCA_050246455.1 Planctomycetaceae bacterium | reverse complement strand
AGACCAGCTCGCTGCGGGATGGCGCGGAAGAAATAGCGAAGCTCCGATACGATTGCCTGGTTCCGGTCATTCGACCGGTGCAACGTACCACAGGTTCGGGGTTTCACGCAAAGCCGGGAAGGATCCTGCTCAACGCAGGTCGACGGTCGGCTCGACATCGGCCGAAGCGTACCTGCCGATTGCCAGCCCCGTTCCCGTCGCGCCAAAGCCATTGCCGCTGTAGAACATCAGGTATTCATCGCCCTGAGGAATGACCCAGGCGTACTCGACCATCTCCGAATCCCAGCCAGACGCCGAAACGTCGAGCACAACTCCCTGGTCGTACCACATTCGCCCGTACATCGAATGTGCTTCACAGATTCGGTATTCATCGGGAAGGAGCCGATTGGAATGCGCCTGCTTGAAAGAATAGAACATCCGCATCCCGTCGGGCTCGCGCACGATCATTGGCTTGGAGGCAATAGAGCGGCCGTCGATGTCAAGCGCCGTGTTGTTGGGCGGCTTATGCCAGTGAATTCCATCCGCGCTTTCAGCATGCTTGATGAAGTAGCGATTCGTGACTTTTTGCCCATTAAAGTCCACTGGTGGCTGAATCGACGTGTACCACATCCGCCAACGCCCCGGCTCGTCGATCAACACGCAAACAGTGCCGATCCCGTGCGGATCGTGCGCATCTTTCGGCATGAAAGAACCTTCAACCGGACGCTGCCACGTGGCACCATCGTCATTGCTGATGGCCAATCCGGGCTCCATCCGCAACTCCAGCGGTCCCCCCTGCGTCCAGCCGACGTAATACATATAGAGAGTCTGGTCGTCGACGCGGACGACGAACGGTGCGAGCGTTCCTCGATCGTCGAAATTGCCAGACCGCGGAGACACGATCGCTTCCGGCGATTCCTGAACGATTTCAAAATCGTCGGAGAGAACAACCCATCCAATGCTCATTGCGGACGTCGATGCACAACTTCCCGCGAGGTATGCGCGATATCCATTCCGCTGCTTGTGAACACAGGCCATCCCGGCCAGATGCGAGCGCCAGCGAGATCGGGGATCCGGGGGGATTACAAGCCCCTTCTTTTCCCAGGTCAACTGGCGGAGCAGCCGCGGACCGATCGGAACTTTCCGCTTTGGAAGGTTCGGCTTCGCAGAGTGCGCAAGAACGTTTGGAAGTTTGACCTGAGCCGGAGCGACGACTTCGTCAAGATTGAGTCGCGTCGCCGAGAACGCAACGGCGCCGGCAATCACGAAGCATAGAAAAATCGCCGCGCATGCGCTGCGCTTGAACTTCGACTCTTGCATGGCCCGCAAGATCCGAGTCGATGGCCGGAATCAACACCCATCTCAGCGGATGGCCCGGGTCCGTGAGATCGGCTGTGCAGCGAGATAGGAACTGCGACAGGTATCTACCTGTCCAGCTTATGCCTTAAGGAAACTTCAGGAAAGAATATTCTTCAGGTTCATCTTCAGAATTCGGCTTTTTCAGGGAAAATACCGAGACTTTGAAGCGGTCGCGCGCTATCACAAGTGTGTGTTCCAGCTTCAACCAAGGCGATTGGGAGTACTGGAGGACTGAAACCACGCTCTGAAATGAGCTTGTCACCCGGACGAACTTCGGCTGGTAAGCAATGACCCGTCAGACGTGCATCTGGTCGATGACCATCTGTGTCCAGCTGATCGATTCGACGTAGGCGTTACGGACAATATCCGACGGCAGCTGCAACTTGTTGACCGATCGCCAATCTCCCCGCTCGTACGCGGTGACGCAATTCAGGATTCGCCCGGCAGGCCCCTCTCGGTGCAGGATCGCTGACGTGACCTCGGGTGAAAGCGGCAGGCGTGCCAGCATCGTCTCCAGCGGCGTGTCCGAGAACGCATCCAATAACGAAAGCAGCCCGACCGTAAAGCAGCGGTCGGTATGCTTATCGAGCATGTACTCAGCAAGCCGTTCGCACATGCGAGCGCGGATGTTGGCCGCGCGAATCAATTCACGTGGCTTATCGTTGAAAGTGCCGAAAGCAAGCAGCCCCGCCCAGATGCGAATCTTACGCAACCCGACCAGCGTCGCTGCATGCCGGATCGAGTCGACCTTGTTCCGGAGTCCGCAAAAGCTCGAATTGATGAATCGCAGGAGCTTCACGCAGATGGCCGGATCTCGCATCAAGAGTCGTTCGAGTTCCAGAATCTCGAGCTTCGCGTCCTGCAGACGCGCCAGCAGCTGCATCGTCCCCAGTCGATCCGGTGTGATAGTCCGGTGTTCGAGAATCTGCGGCTTGCAGACGAAGTAGCCTTGGAACATTTCCATTCCGAGGCCCTTGCAGAACTCGAAATCTTCGTACGTCTCAACTTTTTCCGCCAGAAGCCGAACGTCAAATTGCTGCAGTCGTTGCACCTGCTCTGCGGTTTTCTCGCGGCCAAGCGCAAGCACGTCAATTTTGATGATATCGGCAATGCGCACAAGTTCTTTTAAGTGGTCATGCAGCACAAAGTCGTCGAGTGCGATCGTAAATCCATCATTCGAGAGTTGCTTAAGCACTGCAACGATTTCGTCGTTCGGTTCAATGTCTTCCAGAACTTCGATGACGATACGGTCTCGGGGAAACGCTTCGCAGTGACCGTCCAGCAGAATCGAGGGCGTTACATTGACGAACGCCTGCTCTTTCCCGATGACCTGTTCGAGCCCCATTTCGACAAGCGCGTTGAACATCACTTCGCCGGTTGCCTGGTCGCCGTCCACCACAGCCGCCTGGTTCTCGCTGCCATTGCGGTACAGCAACTCGTAGGCGACGGCGTTGAGGTCGCGATCATAGATCGCCTGCCGGGCCAGATAGCTTTGTCTGGCCGGTGCGGCGCTTGAGGATGTTACTGCGGCGGCGGTGCTCATGGTGCAACAACCCCGCGTCCCGCGGCAATCGGCTTGAGAGCCTGCATCGGCGCGGCCCCATCATCCCCCAGAGAAGCGGCGGTGCAGACACGGTTTCGGCCGGACTGCTTCGCCATATACAGGGCTTCGTCGGCGGCCTTAAGCAGCATCTCCGGCGTACGCGTCGATTCATTGCGTAGTGCGACGCCGATGCTCACGGTAATCGGACGCTCCAGTTGAGGAAACGCCGCTGTTGCCTCGGTCTCGACGGCATGCCGCAATCGCTCCGCGCACTTCATGGAGGACTCGAGATCGCTGTCGGCCCCGACGACGACGAACTCCTCGCCACCGTAACGGCAAACAACGTCCGTTCCCCGAATACATGTCTTGAGAATTTCGGCAACTCGCTCGAGCACACGGTCGCCGACGTCGTGGCCAAACGTGTCGTTGATCCGTTTGAAATGGTCGATATCAAGAACCATGCACGTCAGCGGCTGTCCGGATCGTCGAGCCATCGCCCAGTCGTGCGAGAGCCGCTCCACCAGATAGCGGCGATTCGGCAGCCCGGTCAGAACGTCGGTGAGAGCGTCCAACTCGAGACGGCGGTTTGCAATTGCAAGTTCCGCGGTCATTTTGTCGATCCGCTCCTTGTCGCGAGCCAGTTCTTCCTGCAGCTTGATCACGCGCAGGCCGGCTCGAATTCTTGCAAACAGCGGCTTGGCCTGGAACGGTTTGACGACGAAGTCATCAGCACCCGCTTCGAAAGCTTCCACGAGGTGCGACTCGTCCGACTGACTCGTCAGCACGATGATGTAGACCTGGCGGCCGAACCGCGTGCTGCGAAGGCTGCGGCAAAGTTCCACTCCGCTCGTTTCGGGCATCATCCAGTCGGTAATGACGAGTTGAGGATTCGTTTCGAGCGCAACACGCAAAGCATCGCGGCCGTTGCTGGTCGCACAGACGTCGTGACCTGACGACGAGAGCAGCTTCGTCAGCACCCGAAGAGTGACGGGATCGTCATCCGCAACAAGAATTCGCAGCCCCTTGCGTGCCGCTTGTGGTGCACCAACTGCGGACGCCGTCATGGATGGAATCGCGGATTCGCTTGCCTCGACCGGATCAGCGAGTTCTGTCGACTGCACTTCCTGTTGTGCTTCCAGCTCCCAGCTTGTCGCGAGAAGTTCGGCGAACGACGAAACCGGCCACGTACCAACGTTGAGGATCCGTCCCCACTCCTGCCACTGCGCAATTGTTGCATCGACAATATCGATCACTTCATCGGAGTCGATCCCAAGGCGATCCATGCGTCGCAGGAACTCCGGAACAAGCGACGCGGCACGATGATCGTCGTCAGCAACGCAGATGTCCGCGAGTCGGATTGCGGCGTAAAGCACGCGCGAAAGTTGACGCTCTTTTCCTTCCTCCGGAAGGTCGCAATCATCGGGAGCTTCGTGGTGCAGCACCGCTGTTGCGAAGAACTCCGGAAGCCCCCAGTCATTCAGCAGTGCGCCGCTGAGCTCGTTATGGTCGGTCGCAAATGCCGCCTGTTCGAGGTGAATGAGTTCTGACGGTGAACGCCCACCCCAATTGATGAGAACCTCGGAATACTTCTCGGGATGCACGCTCGCCAGCGCCAGACGTCCGACTTGCCCAAGCAGACCGCAGAGGAAGCCTTCGTCGGGGGAAACGGCTCGCAACCGTTGTGCGATCGATTGAGCGCCGAGCCCGATCGCGAGCGAATGCGACCAGTAACGACGGCAGTCAAACTGCGCACATGCGGCGGTCCGGCAAGTGGAAACGACCGAGAAGCCGAGGGCGATGCCGCTGACGGCGCGGACGCCGATACGGACGACGGCATCGCGGATTGTCGTAATCGGCCGGTTCGACGCGGCATTACCGGTGTTCGCGTACTTGAGCGTCCGCCCCGTCAGAGCCGGATCGGTCTGAATCACACGGGCGATTTCTTCGATCGATGCGCAGTCGTTCCGGGTAAGACGAAGAATCTCCATTCCCACGCCAGTGGGCGAAGGAAGCGAACCGGTCTGCTTGAGTTCATCGAAGCGTTTCGAGTTCATGTCCGTCCAGTCAGCGATCCGAGCATCTCATCCAGCGCCGATTGCAGCTGATCCATCTCCTGCTCGAGCACTTCGAGAGCGTCATGCGCGTCGTGCGGGCGACGTGCACGTCCGAGGGCCTCTAATTGAAACGCCGCATCGACGGCTCGGTTCGCGGAGAAGTTTCCGACAGAACTCTTGAGAGCGTGTGCGCTTCGTTCCAGCTGTTCGCCGTCTCCGTTCGTCACCGCAGCACGAATCTCCTGCATGCGTGCCGGACTTGTACCGCGAAAGATCTCGACCACTTCTACAAGCAGTTCCACATCGCCGAGCATCCGGTCGAGAACGGCTTGCCGGTCGAAGAGCGTCGATTGGCACGGAAGGCTCACTTCGGCGGTTCCCTCAATTGGCGTGCGGAATATCGCTGTCGCAACTGTCGACACGGGCAAACGTTCGGCGTGCAGATCGCGCACCGGAACACTGGCAGCCCCCCTTTGGAACGGAGACTACATGACAAACATAGGGTCAATTCCTCTGAAGCCACGCTCTTCAATTTCGGCGGGAGGGGAATCCCGCCATGGTTGTACGGGTCATAACGGGGGGGAGGGAAATCGGGGATGCTCCAGGGGCGGCTACCGGGGATTAACCCCTATCCAGTCATACTGAGGGAGTTAAAAGCCGCGGAGGAACGACTTTGACTCCGCACCACCGGCATGGGATTTCCGACGGAGAATGGCGACGCAAGCTTTATCGGCGGCCCATCAGCGCACAGCAGTCGATCGCGATCGCTGGGAGGACCGCTGCCGCGAGGAAGGCTGAAAGAGTGGACACGAGTCGCACCGACAGGAACAGCTGCGCATCGCGCGACGTGTGCACTCGCTTTGAGTCGGTGCTACGCGAAAACCTCGGAAATGACGCGTCCGTGGACGTCGGTGAGGCGGAAGTCGCGACCGGCATAGCGGTACGTCAGCCGCTTATGGTCGATTCCCATCAGGTGGAGAATCGTCGCATGGTAGTCGTTGATGTGGCAGGGACTGTCAATGATGTCGATCCCATGTTCGTCGGTCGCACCGACGATATTGCCCCCCTTGACCCCCGCACCTGCAAGAAGTGACGAGAACGCGCGGGCGTAGTGATTGCGGCCACGCGTCTTCGGGTTGTCGGTCCAGGGGGTGCGGCCAAACTCAGTGCAGATCACCATCAGCGTTTCGTCAAATAGCCCACGCTGCTTGAGATCGTTTATGAGTGCCGTCAGGGCCTGGTCAACGCGCCGGGCCTTCGGGCGATGGTCCTGCATATTACCATGCGAGTCCCAGTTGTTGCTTGAGCCGGTGTCGATGAGCTCGACCGTGCGGACTCCACTTTCAATGAGTCGCCGGGCGATGAGACACTGCCATGCGAAAGATTTGCGGTCCGCTTCCTTCACACCGTACATTTCGAGAGTAGCGGGGGTCTCGCGCGCGATGTCGAAGACTTCCGGGGCGATCCGCATCATGCCGCGTGCTACGTCGAAACTGTTCATGCTTGCGCGGAGATTGAGATCGCCGGGACGAGCATCGGCGTGGAGCTTGTTCGCATCGTCGAGCATCATCCGTTCGAGTTCGCGCAGCCTGAGAGAAGGAGCGGGGGAATCGAGATCCGGAATCGGCTTCTCGCCCGGAACGATTCGGACTCCCTGATGCACTGGCGGAAGGAAGTTGCTGTCCCAGACCTGGGAGCCGGCGTAGGTGAGGTGCTCCGCAAGCACGACGTACGGCGGCAGATTCCTGTTGAGCGTGCCGAGGCCGTAACTGAGCCACGAGCCAATACTCGGAAGCGGCACGGTGGCTGAGCCGGTGTGCATCGCCATCACCGCCTGAAAGTGCTCGACGATGTCTGTATGGAGGCTGCGGACGACGCAAAGATCATCGGCGACCGATTGCAGATGCGGGAAGAGTTCGCTGATTTCAATTCCTGATTCGCCGCATTTTCGGAAGCGGAACGGCGATCCCATCAGCGGCAGCTTGTCGACGCCGCGGAGATGAACCGCGGGAACTGACTTGCCGTCATTGACTGCAAGTTTCGGTTTCGGGTCGAAGGTATCGACGTGTGAGAAGCCGCCCGTAAGGAAGACGAACAGAAGCTGTTTTGCCTTTGCGGGGGCGTGCGAGAGCTTCGGGGCCAGCGGATGTCCGCCATACTCGGACGCAGCGAGGCTGAGCGCCTGAAACAGTCCGGTCGATCCGGCGGCGCAGGCAGCGGAGCACTTCAGAAAATCGCGACGGCGAAGTGGATGATCCGCTGGCATGGTGGCGTCTCTCGACGGGAGAAACCGGCTGGGCTCCGACGAATCAATTGTCGCCGATGGGAGACGATTTATCCAGTGAAATATGGTTCGCGGGTGACGCTTTACGGATTCACAGGGCCAGCGATTGCTTCACATTTTCGTCCTCGAGGTCGGCCGACACGGCCGGCCCTTCGACCTACTACCGGCGTGCATTAAAGAAAGATCGGGTCAGCTGGCGAGATGCGCGAGCTTGGTAACAGCAAGGTAGATCACATAGACCAGCAGCGCGACTTGAGACAGGCATACGAGGTACAATGCCGTCGCAAGCATATCGTTGCGCCACTCACCCCACGAATGAATCCGGATTATCGGCTCTGGATCAGGATCGGAATAATACGCGGCGCAATCGAGAAAATCATTCAGTACTCGTCTCGGTGGATAGAGAATCAAATAGGAGCAGGCGGCGGCTAGTCTTCGGAGTTGATGCAATATTTCCAATTCCACGAACGGTCAGTCGATAAAGCGGAACTCGTTGGCTGTCAGCAATGTGCGGGCATAGCTGGACCAGGACGCGAGTTCGCGTTTGGCATTGTTGCCGGAGGTTTGTTCAAGTTCTTTTTCGTAGTCGCGCAGATACGTGAGTCCGCGTTCGATTTCTTTTTCTTCCGGTGCTCGATTGTACGCGAGCTGGAATGCGGTTGTGATGCGCTCGCGCGGGTCGCTCGATGACTTCAACAACCGGGCCGCAAAGGCGTCTGAGCTCTCGGCGATAAAATCACTGTTCATCAGGAAGAGGGCCTGGAGCGGAACTGTCGAGACGGTTCGCGCTTCAACGGAGGCGTTGGTGTCGGGGCCGTCAAAAAGCATCAGGTACGGATGCCGCTGCAGGCGCTGCGTCATCAGATAGACGCTGCGGTGCATCGACGGATAAACCTGCTTGAACGGGTTGTGCTGCGTCCAGTTCCACTGGTGAATCGGGGGGAACGGATGTTCGCCGGGTCGACTGAGGTCGAGTTGGCCGCTCGTCGCGAGAATGGCATCGCGCATCGCCTCAGCATCGAGACGGCGACGCTCGAAGCGGCTGTACCATTTGTTGGAAGGATCAAGTAGCGCGTTATCGGGATCGTGCCGGCTGCTGAGTCGATAGGTCGTCGAATTGAGAATCAGACGATGCATCGATTTCACCGACCAGCCGGATTCGACGAACCGCGCTGCAAGCCAGTCGAGTAGCTCGGGATGCGTCGGCGCTTCACCCCGCATTCCGAAGTTCGAGGGGGTGATCACCAGTCCTCGCCCGAAATGGTTCTGCCAGATGCGGTTCACCATGACGCGCGCGGTGAGTGGATGATCCGGACGCGTCAGCCAGTTTGCGAGCTCAAGCCGGCCGCTGGCATCCTTCGGGAAAACCGGCGGGTGTTCCCCTTCCAGGAACTTGAGAACGCCGCGCGGAACGACGACGCCGGGCTGCGCCGGGTCTCCCTTGAGATGAATGGCGGTGTCTGCGACGGCTCCTTCAGTCACGGCATAGGCGACCGGAACCTCCGTCGGAAGGACGCGGCGTTCAAGCGTGAGCCGCTCTTCATGGAGCCTCTTAAGTTCGCGGGCGGAGTCGCTTTTCGGTTCGGGCTTTTGCGCTTCCCGTTTCGCGATCTCTTCCTTGAGCACTGCAAGCCGGGCCTGAGACTGCGCAACTTGCGTGCCGATCTCTCCCTCCGGAAGTAACGACTGGAATTCCCTTCGGGGCGCCTTCATCGACTGGAACTCTTCCGAGCCGGCGTATGGGAATTTCGTGCTCGCAAAGATTCCGTACAGGCTGTAATAGTCGGCCGCGGTGACCGGGTCGAACTTGTGGTCGTGACAGCGAGCGCAACGGAGCGACAGGCCGAGGAACGAGCGGCCCACCGTGTCGACCGTATCTTCGAGCGTCAGATGCCAAAGCTCGTACGGCGCAGTGGCATAGCGGCGAGAAAGGGCGAGGAACCCGGTTGCGACGACTTGTTCCGCGTACCTCTCGCGAGGCCCGTTCTTCGCGAGGATATCTCCCGCAAGCTGTTCTTTGACAAAAGTGTCGAACGGCTTGTCGCTATTGAACGAATCAATGATGTAATCGCGATAGAGACGGATTTCAGGAATAGGATAGTCGGCGTTGTCGCCGGCGGTGTCGGCGTAGCGGACGACATCCATCCAGTGCCGTCCCCAGCGTTCGCCGTACTGCGGCGACTCGAGCAGACGATCGACAAGTTTCGAATACGCATCGCTGGAATCATCCGCCAGAAACGCAGCGACATCGTCGCGTGAAGGCGGCAAGCCGACGAGGTCGAAGTAGAGGCGGCGCAAAATGGTGCGCTTGTCGGCGAGTTCGGCCGGTTTGAGTTTCTCTGCGTCGAGGCGTGCGTAGATGAAACGGTCAATTGGGTTCGTCGACCAGCCGGAGGGATTGTCGGGGATCGCAACCGGTTTCACCGTCTGGAACGCCCAATGTTTCTGCTGCGCGAAAGGATCGGGCTTCGACGGATCGCTTTCGGGCCAGTAGGCGCCGTCCTTTACCCAGGCTTCAAGATCTTTAACAACCGATTCCGGCAACGTGTTGTCAGGGGGCATCTGCAGATCTTCGCTGGTGCGGCGAACCGCGCGAATCAGGAGACTCTGCTCGAGATCATTTGGAACGATCGCCGGCCCATTCTCTCCTCCTTTGACAAGCGATTCACGGCTGTCGATGCGGAGGCCGCCGGAGGTCTTATCGCCCCCGTGACACTTGAAGCAGCTCGCGGCCAGAACCGGCCGGATACGCGTCTCGAAAAAAGCTTCGCGCTGAAGGAGTTGATCGGGATCGGCAGCAGACAACCTGCCCCACGGGGTGGCAAGTGCGAGAAGCACGGCCGGGATCGCAAACGCGGCTCGCATACGGGGGTCCGATCTGGAAGTTGCCGTCATCATGCGCGACAGGATCACGTTCGTCCAGAGGTTGGAACGGATGGCGTTGCGGGCCGGCCTCGCCACAAGTTTTGTGATGAAACCGCGGGGGATTTCCAACCTATGATTCTTCAATGGCGGTCGAATCGGAAGGTGTCGGAGAATCATCAGGACCGGTTCGATTGGCACCGCTCAGTGAGGGAGGAACCAGGAATGAGTGCCCGAAAAGCTCAAAAATCCAGCCAGTCTTCTCCCGCTATCCAAAACTCCTATTTTTTTCAGCTTATCAATCCGTTAGCGTGGATTGTTCCTAATTTTGTTAGCGCAATGGAATGCAGTTTTCTGAAGGGTGGAAAGGGAATTTCCGAGTAATTCCAGCAAGGTGTTGTAATCGATTGAGCGGAACGCACGGGACCGCGAGACGCTCACTCAGGACATTCGTTCAGTAAGTCTCCGGGATGGAGTCCGGGGCTCGCAGGCATCGGGAAGGAGGAAATCCCGAACTCAAGCCTGCAGGTCTGCCTGATCATAAGGGCTGGGTCATGACGTCCAACTTGGATTCACGAGAGGTCATCAAGAAGCTGCACATCACTGATCGTTCAGCGACCATCAAGAACGTCCTCGATCTAGTGATCTTCTTTGTGTTCGGCGGTGTGGCGATTTTCTTCTGGAAAACCGCCATGTGGCCGATTTCCGTGCTGGCCTGGTTGACTGCAGGGCACTTCGGTCACTCCAAGCCCTTGATGTTTCATGACGCGGCACACGGAACCCTGCATTCCTCCAAGCGGATGAATGAAATTGTCGGTTTTGGAATCGGAACGCTGATTCTTGTTCCCATGACTGTCTACCGGCATGCACACTCGATGCATCACGCGTATCTTTCCACGCGTCGCGATCCGGAATTGTGGCCCTTCACGATACCGGAAGTTCCGCGCTGGCAGAGACTTGTTGCGGCCGCTGTTGAGATTGTTTTCGGGTTCCTGTACACACCATTTCTCATGCTGTTGTCGCTGCGCAGTGCGACCGGTCTGCCACGTCGCGACAAGATCCGCATCGCACTCGAATATCTCGCATGCGCAGCGCTCTGGTCGCTGTTCCTCATCGCGGCCACTATCACACAGACCTGGGAGTACTTCCTGGTCGGTTACATCGCTCCGGTCGCCGTGGCGGGGATGTATCAGACCTTGAACAAGTACACCGAACATCTTGGACTGACGGGTGATTCGATCCTATCGAACACTCGGACAGTTGCGGCCGATTCCACCGCCGGCCAGATCTTCTCCTACACGCTTCAGCACGTCGATCATCACGGAACGCATCACCGCTTCGCGAAGATTCCGTATTACAACCTGCCGCAGGCGACGCCGATCGTTTACGAACAAGAGTCAGGCCCGCTCTACCGCAATTACTGGAGCGCATTCTTCGACATGGTGAGGTGTCTTCCCGACCCGAAGGCCGGGTTCCAATGGCGCGAGCACGAAGCGTTCGTTGCGAATTCAGCCCGTACGGGACGTGTTCTCCAGGAAGTGCCGCAGCACGGAATTCCAATGAGCAGAGCGAGCGGCTGACCCTCTGCCGCTATCGCAGCAGCACCGATCATCTGCACAACGTCTGGCGTGCTTCCGCTTTCGGACTGGAGACCGAGTTCAACCCGGATCTCCGCGTCTATCGTCCATGCTTCGAGTGGATGGCGATCAATTCGCACTGCATGCCAACCGCACCGGATCGGCGCCGAGTCATCACTCGCAATGTGATCCAGCACACACCGTGATCCAAATCACAGCCGCCTTGCCTGCAAGATCGTAAACTTCATTGAAAGGAGTCACGTCGACCGTCGCACAACTTACACAAACCGGCAGGAATTGATTGATGAACCGGTCCACGAAACTGGGAATAGGCCTGGGAGCCCTGACACTTCTGCTGCTCACGGTAGTCCTGCCAGGGCAACCTGATGCACCGCCTGTCGAATTCGAGCCGGCGATCGCGAACTTCACCAGTGGGATGTCGATCGAGGATCGTGTCGCGATGTCAACGCGAAACCTTTCCTTTGAAAAGGAAAATCGGACGTTGGCCGCCGCAAAAAACCTCGGACGACTCGGCGCAGCCGCACGAAGTGCGATTCCGACTCTCGAAAAGTTCATCGCCGAGAGAGCAAACGACACCGGAGAATTGAGCGAGCGGCAGCTCGAAGCTTTCCGAGACGCTCTCGAAAAGATCCGCAGTGCACCCCCGGAAGGCAAAATCGCTCCTTCGAGCGCGCCGAGGGGCGAGGCTTGAGCTGCATGGCGACGAGGAATCAGTGAGCGAGCGCAGTCGAACGAACTGAGTTTTTCCGGCCGTTGGCAGCACTCTTCCCATCCTTTTTCGTCGGCTTCTTTCGTTTCTTTCGAGGCGGTTCGAACGGCGATGGGTCTTCAAAGACGACCGTCTCACAGGCGCAACGGTCGCAGCGGTTCCAGAGGGAGACCCCTGATGCATACCGCACACCAAGCACCGCGACCTTTTCCACCGATCCCGGATCGGCGGTCGCTCCTTGCTGAGGCAGAATGCCGAACCAGCCTCGGCCATGACAGGGGGCGCAATCGATGCGATCAAAGGATGGAGTCAGAATGCTGCCAACTCCTTCACAGTACGCACATCGAGCTGCCAGTTGCAGAAGACTTTCCGTTCGACGCCAGACGATCAAATTCTCGTTGCGATTCACAGTTGCCTCTTTGAACCCTGCGGCGGCGCACATCCTCCACGCTGCCGTCGCTGAGGGCAGCGGACCAGGATTCTCGTCCCCGCATGCGGCAGACGAGCTTCAGTTCCGAGGCGCCCATTTCCCGGCCATTGAATCCTCCAACGGCGAAAAACGACCCCGGACCGGATTCGGTGGGTCGTGGACTGAACTGGCGTCCTGTCAGGGCGCCCTGTGAAATTCTTCGCGCGCTTTCGGAGTCGGTCAACCGGAGGCCAGACCGATTCGCGAATTCACACGGAAGTGATCGTCCCTGTTTCCCGGCAGGAAAACCCCGGAAGTTCCGCAAGAATCCGCCGATAGGAAGCCGATTGCACCACGCGGATCAGGGCTTCAATCCGTGGATCGCTGGCGTCTTCCCCGCGAAAACAGAGGTCGTATGCCTCGCTGCGCACCGGCAGAAACCGCAGGCCGGCCTCCTCGCAGGGCAGACGGTGACAAACTCCGACGTCGCCCCAGCCGGCACGTATCGATTCGGCAACGCTCCGGTGATCGTACGCGACACGCCGGGGGGGATTCTTCTCACCCATCAGTTCGTCCAGGCAAAGCCGAGCGCCGGAGCCCGCTTCGCGACCAATCCACGTGAGGCGAGACTTGATGACTCCCTGGACCGATTTCGAAGCGATATGGGGAGCGACAGCTAGCCCCTCTTCCCAGGTTGCGACGCGAAGGATCTGCGCGCCTGGTCCGATAGTTTGCCGCACAACTTTCTCGTTTCTGTCGTGGACACCATCCCCGGACAGATGGATTCCGGCGACATGCACGAGCCGATTCTTCAAAAGCTCGAGCGCCTTCCCACTCGAGCGCGATAGAACCAGCAATCGAAAGGGAGAAAGCCGGTTGTACTTTCTCGCAAGCAAGCTCGCTGCGGGGTCGCAGCATGCCACGAGCAAACTATCCTGAGGCGCGGTCTCAGACGCTCTCGCCACGGAATTGGAATCCCAAACGCCGTCATGCGGGATGACGCCGAGCGGAATCGATTCACACGGATACCGCAGGGTACGCTCGCCAATTCGTACCTGCCAGAACCGGCACGGCTCTTGAACGGGAAGCCACGCCCAGGTGGGCTCCTGCTTTCGAGGAGGGGAGCTCGCAAAGAGTTCTTCGACGCTGCACTCGAAGACGTTCGCCAGCGACAGTGCCGCTGCGACCGACGGAACGAGCCGGTTGATTTCGATTGCACTGACCGCGGCTCGGGAAATGCCCGCACGGGCGGCGAGATCCGCTTGGGACCAGCCGCGTGCCTTCCGGAATTCCGGGAGCCGGTTGCGAAGGCGATCATCACTTGGCATACTCTTTGACATGATAGTGTCATTTTATACGACACGATCGTATCACGTTCAAGCGGTTTTCCGGAGCCGGCCACATGAAAACGCTCTTCTCTCTGACGCTCCTGGCGTTACTCGCGCTGGACGCAGTCGCTGCCGCGGACGAACAGAAACCGATTTCCATCAAGCCAGAAGAAGCAAAAAAGCATGTCGGTAAGAAGTGTGTTGTCGAGTTTGACGTGAAGAAGACCAAGCACGCCATCCACAGAAAAAAGTACTACGTCGATTCCGAGGAGGATTTTCACGACATAAAAAACATCGGCATCCAGATCGACGAGCCGATGGCGCTCAGGCTTCGCGAGGAAAAGAAGGTCGAGGATGTCGTGAAGCACTACGCAGGGAAACGGATTCGCGTCACCGGAGTGATCAAACTCGAGGACGACCTCCCCTATATCAAGCTTGCGACCCCCGACGATCTGGAGATCGTCGAGAAAAAGAGCGACACGAAAAAGTAACCGGTGTCACTTCAGCGTTTGAGCCAATCATCCTGGAATCTGCACTATGTCGTTGCGCAATCGAACGCGAGGATTCACGCTGATCGAGTTACTGGTCGTGATGGCGATCATCGCCGTCCTGATTTCACTGCTCCTTCCCGCGGTGCAGGCGGCACGTGAGGCGGCTCGCGGCACGCAATGTCGAAACAACCTTCATCAACTCGCCCTCGCCGTGCACAACTATCATGACGCGCACGAAGTCTTTCCGCCCGGACAGATGCGGATGAACTTCATCCCAACGCCGCGCGTTCGCGGGTTCTCGCTCTTTGTTTATTTACTGCCGTACATCGAGCAGGCGAATCTCTATAAAAAGTGGGACTTCAACGACCCGTTGGCGAACACTGTCTCTCCCGACGCCAACACGGCGCAACTCATACCGAACATCGTTTGCCCATCAGACGTCATTCCGAGGAATCCGTTTCCAAACGGGCCCGCGGGCCCCACCACCCGCGTGTACGGCATCACAAGTTACGGCGGGAATTGCGGAACGCAGTCGCATCCGCCGACTTCCGCGACTGCCGACGGAATGTTCTTTCAAACCGGTCCGGCCACGCCGCAAAACCCGCAGATCCGTATCGGCGACGTGTTTGACGGAACGTCATCAACCCTGCTGTTCGGCGAGCGGAATCACGTCGATCGAAATTACGACACATTCTTTGCACTCGGTCTGACCACCGAGCCGATGGGTGCCTGGGGCTGGTGGGCTCCCTCCGGCGGCGCTTTCGGAATCAGCGACGTGACGATGAGTTCATTTGCTCCAATCAATTACAAGATCCCGTTCCCGCAAGCTGGTTCGGGAATCAATACGGCCGCCGCGTTCGCCCCCTACGACACCCTCCGTGTCTGCTCCTTCGGCAGCCTTCATCCGGGAGGTGCCAATTTCGCCCTGGCGGATGGTTCCGTCAGGTTCATCGGCGACAAAATCGGACAATCAATCCTTGTCTCGCTTTCGACGCGCGATGGCGATGAAGTTATTACAGACTTCTAATCGGCACCGGACTCATCGCAGAATGCAACAACCCGCCATTCTCACGCGCTCACTGTATACCTGGGTATTGCTCGCGATCGTCGGATGTTCCGGGGCACCCGCTGTTGCACCGGTCAAGGGGACAGTAAAGCTTGACGGCAAACCGGTCGTCGGTGCACTCGTCATTTTTGAGCCCGAAGTGAACGAACCGTTGCAATCGACCGGCGTTACCGACGAGCAAGGGCAGTTTCACCTACGCACGAATGACGGCCGAGAGGGAGCTGTTGTCGGTTCGCATCGCGTCGTTGTTCGCGGAGCTTCGCGGTTCGCAGTGGTATCCGACAAGGAAGCTGACGAAGTCATTCCCGTACTGGAGGGCACGACTGATGAAATTCCGGCGGACTATCTGCGTCTCGACCGCACGCCGCTCCGCCAGGAAGTCTCCGCCGATGTCAATTCCGTGACGTTCGAAATACCGTCTGGAACGGCACACACAGAGCATCCAGCCGCTCAATGACGCCTTGGACGAGAACTGCGGGAGTTCAACGTCGGTAAACTGAGACGCCGTCGCGCAATTTGTCGCTGTGATAGAGGACGACCTGCTCGTTCTCGATCAGCCCGTCGAGAACTTCCGCATCCCGTGAATTGCGGCGTCCGATCTTCACTGTTCTCAGCTTGGCCTGATCTTGGCTGACGACAAAGACGCTCCACTCGTCGCCGTCTCGAAAGAGGGCGCTCGTCGGCACGCGCAGCACGTCATCCTTCTCCCACGTCACGATCTTCGCCTCGACCCGGTACTGGTCACCGAGCGTCGGGCGTGCCTCGGGAGGATCGACGAAATCGGCGATGATGTTGACCCGCTGCTCCTCGACTCCGAGGGCCGAGATTTTCGTAAACGCCGAGGGTTCGACCAGACGGACACGCGCCTGGAGCGCGTTCTCTCCTCCCCACTGCTCAAGAAATACCTTCGCCCCCGGACGAACCTGCACCGCATCGCTCGACAGAACATCGATCTCAATTTCCAGCTCGCGCGGATCACCCAGTTCCAGGAGTTGTGAACCCGGAGTCACGACGGTTGCACTTTCCTGTTGCACGCGAAGAACGCGGCCGGTGATTGGCGAACGAATCTCGAACTGCGCCTCGGTCGAGTTACTCTGCGTGCGGATCAATGCGGCCTTCGCCAGTTCGAGCTCATATCTCGCGATCTCCTCCGCGAACTTTGCCGATTTGAACTCTTCGCTGGTCTGTCGAAACAGCAATTCCCGCTCTTCAACCTCGTCCCTGGTCGCGGCATTCTTTTCCTGCAGCTGCCGAAAGCGCGCCAGGCGGGTTTCCGCGAACTGCATCGCGGTCTTCGCTCGCTCCAGTTCCGGGGTGGAGCGGCCCAGCTTCGCTTCCGCGGCAAGTACTCGCGCCTCCGCCTCGGACTTCGCGCGCGCGTCCAGCAGTTCCGGGTCGGTTGGCTCGATAGTCGCGATGACCGTCGCGCCCGCTTCGACCGCATCCCCCGCCTTCCTTTCAATGCGCTGCAGCTTCCCTCCCAATGGAGCGGCCACGACGTAGCGGTCATTGAGAC
>JBFWWA010000018.1:0-17505 GCA_050246455.1 Planctomycetaceae bacterium | reverse complement strand
ACGTCGCGTGCTCACTCAGGAACCGGCGAACCTCCTCGCGAGAGAAATCGCCCAGCGGCTCATCGTCTTCGCGTTTCGCTTCGTCCGATTCCTCGTCAGCCTCGTCCATCCCGATCTCTTCAAAGTCGATCTCTTCGACTTCGGCATGCTCTTCTGCATTCTCTGCGTCATCGACAACGGTTCCCTCCTCGTCGTCGACTAGCTCGAGATAGAGCGTGGCGTAGTCCCGCGGGGCGAGCCACGGCACGGGCACTCCGCGCAAATGGACCCAGAGCAGTCCCTGATCGTTCGAATTCCCACCCCGGAGCGAATCCAGTGCGGCGTCGACAGTCGCCGCGACGGCCGTTTTCTTCGGCGCGGCGTCGAGTCCTTCCTCACCCGCGAACTCGCGGACAGCGTGAAAGCCGGCTGTCGGAACGACCTGGGGATCGGCTCCTTTCTCGCGCAGCAGTTCGGCCGGAACGCCTCGCGCTTTCAGTTCGGCCAGGAGCGCCGAACCGGGCTCGTTCCATGCTCGCCCGGGCAGAGCGGGATCGACGTTTGAGGCGAAGTGCTGGTCGAAGACGACGGACCTGCCTGCAAGCCGGTCGAAATGCGGAGTTTCGATCCAGGAATTGCCGTAGCAGGCGAGGTACTGAACCGGGAGACGGTCGAACGTGATGACGACAGCGTGCATTCGTCCATCATTGAGGAGAGCCCGACTCGCCGCAATGCTATGATGTGAGAAACGCTTCGAACTCCGCGACACGCCACAATTCATCATGCCGCGCATTCTGATCGATCGCCTCGACGATCCGCTCCTCGATCCGTATCGTCATCTCAAAGCGACGAACCTCACGCGCTGGTCGGACGAGTTCACCGCGGAAGGGCTTCTCGTCGTCACCCGCCTGCTCGAAAGCCGGTTTGAAGTCCTTTCCGTCCTGGCGACCGAGCGGCGAGAGGCGGAGATCACTCCACTGGTTCCCGCGGAAATTCCGCTGTACGTCGTGCCGCAGACTCTCGCGGAGGAGCTGGTCGGTTTCGACTTTCACACCGGAGTTCTGGCGCGAGGACGGCGAAGCCTCCGGCCGACACTCGATGAGATCGTGGCAGGCGGCGGCCGTCGGCTGACCATTGCGGTCTGCCCGAACGTCAACTCCCCGGACAACATCGGCTCGATCATCCGCACGTGCGCCGCGCTTGGAGTCGACGCCCTCCTGATGGGACGGGGCTGCGCACCCCCCTTCTCGCGGCGCGTCTCCCGCTCTTCGATGGGGAGCGTCTTCCGTCTGCCGATCATCGATACGGACGATCTCCCGTCGGCTCTGTCGAATCTCCGCGAATCGCACGGATTCGAACTCGTCGCGACGGTTCTTGACCCGGACGTTGAGATGTTGCCGGATGCTCCCCGGCGGGACCGGACAGCCATCCTGTTCGGCAACGAGATGCACGGTCTCGATGCCGAATGGATTGCGCGCTGCGATCGGCGTGTCACGATGCCGATGGATTCGGGGACCGATTCCCTGAACGTCTCGGTGGCGGCCGGGATCGTCCTGCACCACTTCACTCGGCTCGCTCCGCCGGTCTAGCGTGTCCGGCAGTTGTCTCCGGTCCGGCTGGCGCGGTTATGACGGTTCGGAAGGTCGATTGCCGCCGATCAGCCCCCCCGCCGCTCCCCGTCCGCCAAGCTGAAGGCCGACTTCTGACCTAAGTTTGAGAATGCGGCCGTTCCTCGGTCTAGCTGCGTCAGTCCATACCGTTTGAGGCGAGTCATGTCGAAACTGTTTCGTCTGGCAGCGTTTGCGTGTGTCGTCACGGCAATCGATCCGTTGTCGATTGCCTCCGCGCCGCCGTCAAAAAGTTCGAAGCAGCCGACGGCGACCAAGCAGTCGTCCGCGAAGCCGAAAGCACTCGTCGAGGTTCCCCCCGGCACGTCGAACGCGAAGAAAACGGGAAAGAACGGACGTCCGTCCGGTCAGGAACTGGCGAAGGAGTTTAAAGAGAACATCAAGAAGACCGGCTCGCTCACCGGGCGTCATCATCCGAAGATCGACTCGGCAATCAAATCCGCGAAGGCGCGGAAGAAGAATCTGCTTCTCGTCTTCGTGACGCAGTCCTGCCCGCACTGCGTCAAGATGATGAAGACGCTCGACGACAGGAAATTCAAAGATCGCTTCGTCAAAGATTACAATCTGCTCGTCGTCGATTGCGACAGGTCCCGCGACGTCGCCGAACACTATCTGTACGATCCCAAAGTGCCGCACACGAAGATCATTAACGGCAACGGCCAGATCGTCCGTCAGATCACCGGCTACTCCGACGACGAAAAGCTCGCCGACTTTCTCGCTGCGAAGTGACGGCGGAATCCCGCCGGCCGAACTGGCGGTTCAGTCCCTGTTCCGCGCGTTGCGGAGTGCATTGAGATACTCCGCGGGGAGCTTCTCGCGCGTCCACCAGCGCGGTCTCTCGGTGTAGATCCAGACGTATTCGTCTGAGAACTCGAGCGCGGCGCGGACGGAGGATTCGAACTCCCCGGGGGAGAAATAATTCTCCTCGAACTTTTCCGGGTACCAGCCGTCCTTATCCATCCAGACGCCGAACCCGGCCTTTCCCAGCCGCTGGTACTTCTTTTTCTCCGCGGTCCACTCGAGAGTCTTGTTGAGGATCGTATCGCGCGCTTTCCGAAACTCCCCGCGCGACTTGTAGCCGTACGAGAGTTCCCAGGCGTCGACAATCTTGGTTTGCTCCGTGCAGGCCTCGAACATTCCGTCGAGAAACGGCGCGAGCAGGCCGTAGAGCGCGTCGGAAGGTTCGCTTTCCTTCCGGTCGGCGCGCGGCTGCGCGTAGGCGTAGCCGAATGTCAGCAGGATCGTGATGTCCGGGAAATGCCGGTTGACCTCGCGCATCCACTGGCGGCCGCGCTCGCGGACCTTGGCTTTGTATTCGTTGAAAGTCCGCTGCCCGCGATCCGGCTGCGCCGCGTAATGGAACGGCTCCCCCTGATACTGTTCGGTGTCGAACATGAAGCCCTTTGCGCCCCCCTCTTTGGCGAAACGGGCGGCGAGTCCGAAATTGTGCTGAACGTGGCTCCAGGCGGTGTCGTCGAACCAGTCGACCTTCCCCGGCGTCACATTCACGCGAAAGAAGCGATCGGTGAGCTTCTCGAACTTCGTTGCCTTCAGGTCGGCGAGAGGTTTCCCGAAGCCCTCCCAGGTGAATCGCTCCGGCCCCCAGATCGTCCAGACAAAATTGCGGCCGTCAATCGGAGGAACGTGGAAGACGAAACCGTCGAACGGCATCTCTTCCATTTCGCGGGCGTGCGCTCTGAGAAATTCGGTGCTCGGCTCGTCCCATCCCCACTCGATCAGCTTCTTCCGAACGGCTGGTGTTTCCGCAGCATCGGGACGCGCCGCCCCGACAGACAGGAGGAGAAACAGCAGTCGCGTTGCGGGATGTCGAAGCACGGCCGAGCTCTTATTCAAATCCGCCGAGGCTGCGGAGGTATGTGGCGCTCTTCGTCGCTGCTTCCTCGGGGCCCATCAATTCCGCGTACGCCTGGTGGATCGTGAAATACCCTTCGTACCCGATGGCGCGGAGCGCCGACACAACTTCCTCGAAGTCGACGCCGCCCGGTTCCCATAGGGGAATATGGCGGAACCGACGCGGACCAAGACACCACGTCTCGAGTTCCACCGGTCCCTCCGGGTCGAGCGCGTGATTCTGCACGTAGACATTCATCAGATACGCCGCGAACTTTTTGAGCGTTTGAAGGCCGTACGGCTGACGGCAGAGCATCAGGTTCGCGGGCTCATAGATCAGGCCGAAGTTCCGCCGGTTGATCTTTTGCAGCAGTTGCAGCGACGGCTCGACTTCTTCGAAAAGGCTCGTCGTGTGGCATTGATGGGCAAGACGAATCCCCCGTTCCGCTGCGGCGTCCGCCGCCCGTTGCGCGTGCGGAATGTCGTTCGGGTTTTTCATGCAGATGCGGATGAGATCGGCCCCCAATTTTTCGGCGACATCCAGACTCGGACTGATGTTCCGGAGCGAATCGGGACCTTGCTCGTTGTTGAGCGGCACGTTGAAGTCGGCAGTGACCATGGAAACCCGCAGGCCGGCCCGATCGATCAGGCCGCGCATCCGCGCAAGTTCGTCACTGGGGGTCTGCACGCCCCCCGCACTGGCCCGAATGCAAATGGCGTGGTAGCCCTGCTCGACAGCTAGCCGCAGCAGTTCCTCGAACGGAACGTTGAGTTTCGTCTTGCAGGGAGCTTCCGCAATTCGGACGGAGAGCGACAGCTTCATCGACGGCCTTCGCTAGTGAATCGGACGCGGAATCGCGAATGCATTCCAGTTCGGCTTTTCGGCGACGAGTCGGTTGGCGACATAGCCGACGACGCCGCGATGCAGCGAACGGCTCTGCGAGTAGTACAAAGCGAACCGGTCCGCGAGTATCCGGTCGATCTCGCGACGGTCCCTCTCCGAATGATACTCGATCAGCAGCGACTCGACACGATCGAGCATCGGCTCGAGATCGAGGAGAATCGGAACCTCGCAGCCCTCCGTGTCGAGTTTCAGAATCGAAACGTGCTCGAGCATTAGCCGATCGAGTTCGGTTGATGCCTGCCTGAGTTCGATCTCGACCGTGCTGTCTCCCGTCTCGAACGAGGGAACAATCGAGCTCGTCACGCTGGCGACTTTTCCCGTGTATAACGGCACGCGGCAGTTTTTGTCGTACCAGCCGAACGGAAAAACCTGCACTCCGTCAAACGGCCGCAGGTTTTCCACGGCGAACGAATAGGCCTCGGGCGCCGGCTCGTAGCAATAGATGCGCGCGTGGGGGTAGACGCATCGAAAGAAGACCGCCGCCGCACCGACATTGGCCCCGACGTCGACGATGACGACCTCGCGGCCGGACAGAAAATCGGGAACGGGATACTCCCCTCCGGAAAGGGTCTTGGAGACGATCTCCTCCATCAGTTTCCCGGACGGGTAGGCGACGCGCGCGAGGATCGTCCCGGACTCGTCGCGGAGTATCGCTTCCTTGCGATTCGGTTCCGGATGATTACTGGGAACGGTCGTCAATGTTCGCCCCGCTCTGCGAAAATGGGCCGTCGAGAGTCACGCGACAGCGTATCAGGAAACTCGCCGGTAAGTCACGCACGGCGTCCGACCGGCGATGTCGATCACGAACGGTATTTCCGGTACTTTCGTGACCGGTCCGCACCGGCCGTTCTCTTGATTTCCCGCACCAATTCCCGCAAAATCCGCTACGAGGGATCGAGCGGCGCCGCAGGATCGGGCGCGCTCCAGTCCTCGGTTCTACTGACCGGGATGACGGTCGACAGGAAAACTATGTCCATCGAAGCCGCCGAGCGTCTGAAAACGGAACTGACCGACAAGTATGTCGTGGTTGCCAAGGGAGTTGCCGAGCTGCGCCGCTTTGCCGAGAAGACCGGCCGAGTCAAAACGGTCAACATGAACGGCCGCGCACTCGTCGAGTTTCTCGGGTTCGAGGACATCGGCTGGTACGACATTGATCCGTCGTTCCTGACCGTGGTCCCTGCCCCTCCCCCCGGCAAACCGGCTGCAGCCCATGCTCCGGCCGCGAAGGCCGCCCCCGAGAAGTCACCGGACGCCGCCGCGAAGAAGCCTGGCTTGAGTCCGCTCGAACTGGCGCGTCAGCAGGGAGCTGCGGGGTCGAAGCCCGCCGCCAAACCGGCTGCCGAAGGAGCGGCTCCCGGAAAGAAGCTGTCTCCGCTCGAAATGGCCCGCATGCAGGGAGCTGCGAAGGCTCCGGGCGCGGCCGCCGCGCCGAAGGCCGAGGCAGCCCCCGCGAAGCCCGCTGCCGCTCCCGCTGCCGGCAAGAAGTTGTCGCCGCTCGAAATGGCTCGGCAACAAGGAGCCTTCAAGTCGGGTGGTGCGCCGGCAGCCCCTGCTGCGAAACCGGCAGCCGCGCCGGCGAAGGAAGCTCCCCCGGCTGAAGAAACGGAAGCCCCCGTGGCGGAAGCTCCTGCACCGGCACCTGCCCCCGCCGCTGCGAAAGCTGCGGGCAAGCCGGAAGTGCCGGCCGGAAGCGGCCCCGCGCGTACGCAGGCCATTCTCGAGCTCGCGCGAAAGCAAGGCGCAAAGAAGAGCTGAACGACGGCCACATCGTGGCGTTGTGACGAATCACATTGTGACGAAGTAGTTCCGCACCGCGGCATCGATCGCTTCGATTGAAAGCTCGGGCTTTCTCTCGAGGAACACGCAGTGGTTCTTCACCTGCAGAATCAGGTCGCGGGCGTGGCAGTACCGGAACGCACGCCCTGCCTCGCGGTAATGCTTCTGAATCAGATGATCGACCGTGCTCTCGATATGCTCGATCTCGTATTGAGCCGACAGTCGACTGAGCAGCTTCCGGAATTCTTCTTCCGACGGGTCAATCGCTTCGATCTTGTAGGGAATACGGCGCAGGAACGCCTCATCGACGAGTTCCTTCGGCTCGAGGTTCGTCGCGAAGATGATCAGCTGATTGAACGGAACCCGCACCTTCTTTCCGCTCGGTGTGTTGAGGAAGTCATGCTTCCGTTCGAGCGGCACGATCCAGCGGTTGAGCAGATCTTTGGCCGAAACACGCTGGCGGCCGAAGTCGTCGATGACCAATGTTCCGCAGTTGCTCTTCAGATGCAGCGGCGCTTCGACGATTCCCGCTGAGTTCCGCGAAGTGATCTCCAGGTTCTCGAGCGTCAATTCGCCGCCGGCGATGACAGTTGGACGCTTGATCCGCACCCAACGCGTGTCGAAGCGGCGTTCTGCATTGGGACCGTCGGGATCGGGGAGCTCCTCGTGCATCGTCGGGTCGAAGATCGTCATGAACTCCCCTTCGACGTCGACGGCGCGGGGGATCCAGATCGTCGGCCCGAACGCTTTCGTCAGCCGTTCGGCAATGCTCGATTTGCCGTTGCCCGGCGCCCCGTAAAGAAATACGGCGCCGACGGACGAGATGGCCTGTCCCAGCTGGTCGAAGATCTCGCGATTGACCTGGAGGTCTTTGAGGGCTTCCTGCAGCTGCGCGGCACTGGGCCGGTCTCGAGTCGGCGACTGTGCATTCACGCTCTCGATGTATTCATTGAGCGATACCGGAGCTCCGCCGAAGTAGTTGCATTGTTCGAAAAGGCGGCGGGCCCTCTCGTAGCCGGTCGGGGTGAGCTCGTAATCGAAGTCGTTGAGCCCGGAGGTCGACCGATAGACGACGAGCTGCTCCGCCTTCAAGCGGCGCAGGAGGTCGGTGATGATTGGAAACGGCAGGTGGACCTGGTCGGCAATTTTCTGGCCGCGGGCCACGCCGCAATTGAGCAGGTACTTGAGGACCAGGCCTTCGACCTGGTTCGCGCTGAGGCCGGATTCCGCGAGAGTTCGCGGCTTCTGAGGCGCGAACTCGGTCTTTTCCGGGGCGGCCTCTGCGGACGAAATCTGCGGTTCAAGAGTGGCGGCGACCATTTTCCCGGCTCCGGCGGTTGAAGCTAAGTGAAGACTCCGACACCGAGCGGCGGCATCGGCGAATTACGCTTCCGTTGCCGAAGAAGCACGCGAACGGCACGGAAAAACTCTGCGGCAAAAGAGTATTTCACCCCGGAACAAAGTCAAACACCTTCAAGCAGCCCCCGGACTTGCCGGAACGGCCTCCGGTCGGGAGGTGCACGCGGTCCGTTGCGGCCATCCGCTTGACCGGGTTAAAAAATGAGCGGCAAACAAGCCCCGCAACGGGCGAATCCGCGGTCGAGCCGGTGGTTGATCTTCCTCGATTTTTTCACGGTCACTAGAATTCGTAGCTTAGCGCGGCGAAGGCCGGTTATGCGGATTCTCTAGAAAGTACGAATCGTGCGGATTGCGTATCTCGATTGTTCCACCGGCATCAGCGGTGATATGACGCTCGCTGCGCTCATCGACGCAGGGGTCGACGCGGCAGCGATCCGAGCCGGAATTGAATCTTTGGGGCTTCCTGGAGTGAAGCTCTCGACGGCGGAAGTTCTCAAGGGAGGATTCCGCGCAACGCACGTCCGGGTCGAACATCCCGAACAGCACGCGCACCGGCACCTCGGCGACATCACGCGCATCATCCAGGGCGCGGCCAAAGTCTCCGCGAAACAGAAAGATCTGGCTCTCAAAATTTTTGCTGCAGTAGCGGCCGCGGAAGCAAAAGTCCACGGTGCGAGTATCGACCAGGTTCATTTCCACGAAGTCGGGGCGATCGACAGCATTGTCGACATCGTCGGTGCTGCGATCGGTTTCGATCTGCTCGGCGCCGATCAGATTGTTGCGAGCCCGGTGCCGACAGGCCGCGGACAGGTCCGGATCGCGCACGGAGTCTGCACCGTGCCGACGCCCGGGACGGCCGAACTGCTCAAGGGGATGCCGCTCGTTGACGTTCCGGTGGAAGCCGAACTGACGACTCCGACCGGCGCGGCCATTCTCAAAGTTCTGGTCGATCAATTCGCCGCGCTTCCCGCCATGAAGATTGAATCGATCGGCTACGGCGCGGGAACGATGAGCTTTCCCGACCGCGCGAACTTGCTCCGCATTTTCGTCGGGACGGCGGTGCAGTCTCCGGAGCGCGACGTCGTCACCCTTCTGGAAACCAACCTCGACGACGTTTCCGGAGAGATCATCGGCTATGCGAAGCTGCGGCTGCTCGAAGCGGGAGCGCTCGACGTCTTCACGATTCCGATTCAAATGAAGAAGGATCGCCCCGGCGTGCTCCTGAGCGTGCTCGCGGCACCGTCCGACGTTGAAACAATGGAAACGATCCTGTTCGCGGAGACCGGCACCTTCGGCATCCGGAAATCGACGGTGGAACGTTCGAAACGCTCGCGGGAGGCGCACCAGGTCAAGACAGCCTGGGGATCAGTCGACGGTAAACTCGGCACGCAATCGAACGGCGCAACCATCTTCACGCCAGAGTTCGAATCGTGCGCGAAGATTGCCGCGTCCAGCGGCATCCCGCTCAGGGACGTCTACCGCGCTGCGGAAGCCGCCTTCGCAGAATCGGCGATCCGGATCATCGCAGCCCCCCAAGATGCCGCATCAAAGAGCGACCATCATCACGATCATGATCACGGACACGATCATTCGCATGATCACTCTCACGACCATGATCACCGTCATGACCATTCGCACGATCATTCGCACGATCATGATCATGGACGGCGGAAGCATCACGATCACGGATAGCGGCGACTCACTGCATCAAAACCCCTCAAGGAAGAGGCGCAACCATGACGTTCGCAGAAAATGGAAGCTCCAGCGATCTCATTCTGCTCGGCTTCTTCGGCGTCTTCCTGGCATTGGCATTCTGGATTCGAAGTCTCGTTGTGCGGCGCGCCCGTGCGGAATTGAGCGCGACGTCCGCCGACGCGCAGGACGACCCGCAGGCGGCCGACCGCGCTGCCGCTCGCATTGATCGCTTTGAGCTTCGCCTGCACGAATACAGCCGCGACGTCGAAGCCCGCGTGGAAACGCGTCTTGCACGTCTCGACCGTCTCGTCGTCAGCGCCGATCGAGAGATTTGCCGATTGCAGGATCTGCTCGAGCCCAAGGGACGCAGCAGCAGCCCTAACGGTCCGGATATCGTGCACGGCGAGGCGGCGTCGGGCGACGTTTCGAAACGGGATCCCCTCACCTCCTGGCAGCGCCGAATGGTGGTTCACCTGCGCGAAGCCGGGTACAACGCCCGCGAAGTCGCCGTCTTGCTCGATCGGCCCGAAACCGAGATCACTGCCGCCCTGGAAATCGAACGGCAGGACGAGGCCCGTGGCGTCGCCTGAGATTTCCGCAAAGAGTTAAGCGAAGAGCTCGGCAATTGGAGCGTGGTCAACGAGCGGCAGCTCGTGCGCGTCGTCGAGCTTGACCGGAACTCCGGCGTCCAGGCCGAGTCGTTCGAAGATCGTCGCCGTGAGTTCGCCCGGATGGACCGGTCGCTCGACCGGAGCGGTCCCGTGAGCGTCGCTCGCTCCCACGATCGCCCCGCCGGTCGTACCGCATCCCGCCACAATGCCGGACCAGACGCCGGTCCAGTGATCCCGCCCGCCGTACTGATTGACGCGTGGCGTGCGCCCCATCTCCCCGACCGCGACAACCAGCGTGTCGTCCAGCATTCCGCGCTGCGACAAGTCATCGAGCAGGCCGGCGAAGGCATGATCGAATTGCGGGCAGAGTGTGTCGCGGTAATCGAAGAGCGTGGCGGGTGCCCACGGCGCAAGGCCGTGGCAGTCCCAGGTCAGCTGGTTTTCGAGCGCATCGAACAGATTCAACGCGACGCAGCGGACTCCCCGTTCGACCAGCTTCCGCGCCTGCAGGCAGAGATAGCCGAAGCGCGACTCTCCGTACATCCGGCGCATCAGCTCGGACTCTTCCGCGAAAAGATGCGCGGCCGGCGCTTCACCGGCAGAGACGCGGCGGTAAGCAACATCGTCGGCGTTGTCGTCCCAGACAAGCGGATCAAAGCTGTGACCGAGATTCCCGGCCGACTGCCCGTGCTGATTGCTGACGCCCGTCTCTTCGAGCATCCGCGGCAGCACGACATACGACGCGACATGATTCCGCGCTCCGAGCCGCTGTGCGATGACCGATCCGAAACTGGGGGAGCGCAGCTCCTTGCGAACGAGTCGGCCGGCTTGAAGAAGCTGCTGACCGGTTTCGTGCACCGGCGCTTCTTCGTGAAAGAACGATCGGACAATTGCGAATCGCTCGGAGCGCTCCGCGAGGCGCGGCAGCGATTCACTGAGAATCGTTCCCGGTGTCGCGGTCGAGATCGCGCGCATCGGTCCGCGGATCTCGGCAGGGGCATCCGGCTTCGGATCAAATGTTTCGAACTGGCTGGCGCCGCCGGTCATGAGCACGAAGATGCAGCTCTTCGCATCGGACGCTGCGCGCTGCCGCGCGAGTGCCGCCTGCTCAGCGACGGAAAGTCCCATCACTCCCAGGCTGCCGACTCGAAGAAAATCGCGACGCGAGACGGTCTCGTTCTGCCGTGCCTGCTCCGCCGTGAATGCCATTACGTTTCACTCCGTATGTTTGCCGTGCCCCGACCGTCGTAGTTACTCTATCACTGCGACTGTCAGGTGAAAAGCATCTCTTTCGCGACGGAACCGTTACTCAATCCTGTTCGCATCAGGCGGTAGCCACATGAGTCGGATGGCTTTCCATTTCGCCGGGGGGGATGCGTTTTTTGCGGGACTTCTGCTGATTCTAGCGGCGGTGCTGGGCTCAATTTCCGGGGGAAAACGAAGGTTCATCAAGGTGCGGACGCTCAGCGCCCTGCTCGGAGCCGTCGTCATCGCCTTCTCCGCGACCCCTCTTCCCGACTGGGCGTACATCGTCTCCGGAATCGCGGTTTTCCTCTGGTTCTATCTGTTTCTTCGCCCTGCTGATCCGGTCCCGGAAACGTCCGAGATCTGCCCTCCGGAGTCCGAGGAGGATGACGACGATGAACTGCCGGAAGACGAGTTGTTCGAAGCAACTGTTGCGGAGGATTATCCGCCCCCTGAGACCCCGCGAGCGCTTCGTCTGATGTCGCTCGCCGTCGCCGTCAACTGTTTCGTCGCCTTTGCGTGGGAAATTCCCTTTCGCGGCACGCCGCTACTGGGTGAACGGCAGCATTCGCGGATCGCTGTGATCGGCGACTCGATCAGCGCCGGGCTGCTCGGACCGGAAAAGGAGACGACATGGCCTCGGCAGTTCCAGGAGCGGTATCACATTCCGGTAATTAACGTCTCGCGCGAAGGTGCGACGGCCGCTTCCGCTCTCAAGCAGGCGGACCTGGTCAATCCGGATGTCACGCTCGTTCTTGTCGAGATCGGCGGCAACGATCTCCTCGGCTCGACCACACCGGCCCAGTTCGCGACGGACCTCGAAAGGCTTCTCGCCACGCTTGATCTGAAGGGGCGGCAGATCGTCATGCTCGAACTTCCGTTGCCGCCGCTTTACAACCGATTCGGACAAGCGCAACGGGAGCTTGCGCATCGCTATGATGTTGCGCTCATTTCCAGGCGGGACTTCGCGGAAGTCCTCGCAGCCCATGACGCGACGCTCGACGGTTTGCACCTGTCGGAGCAGGGACATCGACTCATGGCCGAGATGATTTGGCGGCATCTCGGCTCCAATCTCACGCCGGATCACAGGGACCAACCATGATTCTCGATCAGTTCAAACTCGACGGCCGGGTCGCACTCGTCACCGGCGCGAGCCGTGGTCTCGGGCAGGCGATGGCGCGCGGACTCGCGCAGGCGGGGGCGGATGTCGCCTGCGTTTCGAGCTCCGGCAATGCGACCGAGACGCGGAGCCTCGTCGAACACGCCGGCCGGAGGTTTCTCGACCTCAAAGTCGATCTCAGTGAGATCGACGCACGGCGCGGGGTCGTGGATCGAGTCCTCACCGAATTCGGCCGGCTCGATATCCTCGTCAACAACGCCGGCCAGGCGGAACGCTTTCCTCCCGAGGAATACCCGCAGGAGAAATGGCGGAAGCTCCTGGAAGTGCATCTGCTCGCCGCATTCGATCTTTCGCAGCAGGCGGCGCCGGAGATGCTCAAGCGGGGCCGCGGCAAGATCATCAACATCGGTTCGGTGATGAGTTACGAAGCGGGTCTCAACATTTCCGCCTACGCCGCCGCGAAGCACGGCATTGCCGGCCTTACCAAATCGCTCGCAGTCTCGTGGAGCAGCCGAGGGATCAACGTGAACTGCATCGCGCCGGGCTATTTCGAAACCAACATGCCGACGCTGCTAAAGCATGACCCGGTACGCGGCCGACAGATCCTCGAGCGAATCCCCTGCGGCCGCTGGGGGCGTCCCGACGAGATTGCGGGACTCTGCGTCTTCCTTGCGTCCGATGCATCGAACTACATGCACGGCAGCGTCGTGCCGATCGACGGCGGCTGGCTGTCGCGGTGAGGCTCAACCCGCGATTTCGACCTTCGCCCCGGTATTGCGCGGAGTTGCGATCCAGACGTCGGCGTCGCGGCAGTACGGACTCGTCTCGAGATCGCCTGCCAGCGATGCAGCCCCTTCCGCGCTCGGAGCGAGCGCGAATATCGTCGGTCCCCACGATGTCTGGCCGACGCCGGGAACTCCTGCGCTGCGAAGTTCCTGAACAAGCGTCGTCATTGTCGCGTCAGCATAGACTCCCCCCTGCACCGCTGCGAAGTATTCACCGACGATTCGTCCGAAGTTGTAAAGTGCTTCGCAGAATCGCTCGAATTCCCTCCCGACGACGGCCGGAACAAGTTCCGACTGCACCAGGCCTCTCAAGCGTTCGCTGGTCTCCGGCAACATGCCGGGAAGTCGGCGGAAGGCGTCGAGCTCCCGTTCCCCCGATAGTCCGGCATGGTTCCTGGGCGTCACGAGCACGATTCGCCAGTCGGACGGAAAATCGAACCGCGCGACGTCCGTTCCGACAACGTCCCCCCGCAGTTTTCCCCCATCAACGAGAAATCCTCCTCGATCAAATCCGTGAATTCCGATCGATGACCGCTTCCCGCGGCCGACCTTTTCCGCAAGCGTCGCGGCGTCGGCCTGTGCATCGTTCGCAAGGAGTGCAAAAGACTTCGCGACGGCCATTGCAAGCTGCGTTCCCGATCCCAGACCGACATGCGGCGGAATCGGACGGATGAGTTCGATCTCGCAGGCCGACGGTTGCATCTCCGGCCGGAGGTGACGACGGTACGCGGCGATCACATCCTCGATCCGGCAGCGGTAGTTCTCGTGCGCCGTGATGCGGTCCTGCTCCGCGTGTCGTGCCGCAATCTGAAAGCCGGGGGAGTCGATCATCAGCCCCGCGCCGCCGAAGTTGCGGCCCGATTCCGCGCGATTCGACAAGAGGCCGAAGTGGAGCCGGGCTCCCGTGGTGACGACTATTCGGCGCGACATGATTCCCGCACATACTTTTCGAGAAGCGCAAAGGCAGCCAGCTCGCGCTCGCCTCCGGTTTTGACGACGGCGGGGCGAAGCGCCTCGAGCGATTGAAAGAGCTCATCGCGTGGAATCAGATGGACCCGCGTTGCGAGAATCGCCGCTTCCACCACCGCATGCTTCGCGCGATTGAAGCCGAAGAAATCCCGCAGCCGACCGCAATGCACCACGCGCGCGATCAGCTCGGCCCGGTCGTTCCGTTCGTCAATCGATTCGATGCGGAACTCGTACCAGCGGCAGGCCGACTTCAGGACCTCTCCGTCGATCGTTTCCGCCAGGATCATCTCCGGGAACGGGTCGATGCGGTCGATCGCGGCCTGCGCCAGCAGCAATGCGTCATCCACGACGTGAAAGACTCCTTGTGGGCGTGCTTTCAGATTCTGGAACGTTCGCGACGTCTGGAACGGCCGGAGCAGCAGCGTTGTCATCGATTCATCGACGATCGGCCCCATCGGCGCAAGGTTGACGCGGCCTTCGGCATCGCGGGTGGTGACGAGTCCTTCGAGAATCATGACCCGGTTCAGTGTAACCGGCGAAGACGGCTGCTGCACCGTCATGGGGCATGCTCGAGCGGAGAGGTCCTAGTCGGGCATCACACCCATATCGGGCCGCGAAAGAGGCCGGTAGTCGAGCTCACAGCGCATTCCCTTGTGCTGCGGCCACGCCTTCATCTGTTCAATTGCAAGCAGGACCGCGTGAGTCGCCATATTGGTCGGGAAATTCAGCGCAGGAAAGACTTCGGGATGCTCACCGACGGATTCCACTCGGACGGTGGCAACCCCTCCCCGCATCCCTCCCGAGAGGACGTACTCGAAAGAGCGTCCCTGGTCGTCAGTAAAACGAATGGCACGTCGCAGCATCTCGGGGCCCGCACACTATGAAGCCCAGGTCGAGCCCCCGCGAAGCGCGCGAAACGAGGCCTCAGGGCTCGAACGTCGAATCGAAACCGATGATCAATTCTGATCAATCGATTCCGGCCGGGCAACGCAAAACCGATGCGGAATCGGAGATTGGCTTCAACGGCATCGGGTCTGCTTCGCAGCACGGCTCGGGCAATGCGAGGCCAGATCGCATTCTGCGGAACAACAGACGCCGCACACTCGCTTACCGCGTCATGCCGACGTAGAAGCTGAACACCTGCTCGTCGTCGAAGTCCTGGCTGGCGATCGGGAATGCGAAGTCGAACGCGAGCGGGACCGGGCCCATCGCGGGGACCGTCACTCGCAGGCCGAAACCGGCCGTGATGCGGAAGTCGTCAAAGCTGACATCTTCCTCCACGGTACCGAAGTCCGAGAAGACGACCGCCTGCACCATGTCGCTGGCGACGAGCGGAATCATGTACTCGACCGTTCCGATCGCCATCCATTCACCGCCGATGCGCACCGCCAGTTCACGCGGGCTGACGCCGCGAAATGCGAAACCGCGGAACGTCTGGAAACCGCCGGCATAGAAGCGTTCGAAGATCGGAGTGTCGCTGCCGGTCCAGCCGATCTGTCCACCCATCTGCAGAATGTGTTTTCCGCCTCCGTCCGGCCGGCTGTAGACCGTGAAGAACTGACGAAAGTCCGCTTCCGCCCGCGGATAGGTGAACTCGCCGAAGGCCTGCTCGTACGACAGTTCCAGCTTATGCCCTTCCGACGGAAGGTACGACGAGTCGCGCGTGTCGTGCACGACCGAAAACCGCGCCGTGGATAGAAAGCTGTTGCCGACCGCGTCCTGCAGAATCTGAGGAGTCGGCGTGTCAGGGTCGCTAATGTCGACGCTTTCGAGTCGAATCGCTGCCGAAACCGAAAGTTCATTCGTCAGCTGACGGCCGACGTTCACGCGACCGCCGAGCCGTTCTTCATCCCAGTCCGGAAAGAAGCGGTTGTAGTAGAAGCCGCTCGTTCCGAGACTGTACATCGAATCGAGGAAGTACGGGTCGCTCCAGCTCAGCATATAGCGGCTGACGACGGTACCGGGGACTGCTTCCGCCCGGAAGCGCTGCCCGCCGCCGCGCCAGGCGGTGCCGTTGATGACGTCGCTCCAGCTTGTCGGAGGACGCATGATGTCGAAGTTCTGCTCGCTGAGAACAATTGAGCCGACGACGCCGGCATCGCTGTTGACACCCACGCCGAACATCAACCGGCCGGTCCGTTCCTCTTCCGGAATGACACTCAGGTCGACTTCACCCTGGGGCGTGCGGAACGGAGTTCCGTACGGATCGCCCTGCGGGCTGTTGTCGTAAAGGGGCGTGGCGGGGGTCGCAAACGGATCGTCGACGCTCTGACCGCGGATATCGACCGCGCTCTGAAGGTCGAAGTCCCCCTGCTCTCCTTCTTCGAAATAATCGAAGATCGTCGGATCGGGCTTCTTTTCCCGGGTTTCAATCGGAAGTGCCGAGTCTTCCTCTTTCGACCACGGAATGGTCGCGGGGGTGCGCGGCTTCAAGGTCCGCGCAGTCGCCGGACGCTCGCTCGTTGTTTCCTTGCGCACGGCTTCTTCGTGCGAATCCGCGTCGTCCTGGCTTTGGCCACGGACCGGCTGCACGAACTCCGCGCTTTCGCTTGGATCGACCTTCGTGATCACGACGCGCGTCTGTCCCGGCTTCACAATCTGAGAGCCGTCGAGCTGACGCTTGATCCGGTCGATTTCCTTACGGCTTGCCGGATCCCCCGGTGCAATGCGGATGTAGTTCCGCACGGCGGAAAGCTTCGTATGCGGGTTGTCTCCCTTGATGGCCACATCGATGCGGCGAATCCGGTAGACCATGTCTTCATCGATGACATACACGAGATCGACCGTGCCGGGATCATCGAGAAACTTCGGAACCGCCTGCACGTTGGCGTAGAGGCGGCCGAGCTCGTCGTACTTGTCTTTGATCGAGGTGACGTCTTTGTTCACAAAACGGGCATTGAAGAAATCTCCGCCCGCCACCTTCAGGTCGCGGCGGATCGCTTCTTCAGTGATGACGTCGTTGCCGGTGACGCGCACGTCGCGGATCTTCGAGCGGACCCCTTCGTCGATGATGTACTTCAGGTAGACCCGTTCCCGATCCTCCGAGTACGCCACCTCATGGTCGATCTTCACGTTGAAGTAGCCGAGCTGGTTGTAGTACTGCTTCAGAGCGGCGATGTCGTCGGGAATCGTCGCGGGATCGAACTTGCCGCCGAAGTACCAGAAGAAAGCGCTCTTGGTGACGAGCTTCGTCTTCAGGAGCTCCGAGCTGAAATCCTTGTTCCCCTGGAACGACCTCCAGACAACGCGGACTTTCGGCCCTTCGTGGATCCGGAAGATGACTTCGCGGTCGTCCTTGTTGTTTCCCTTCTGCAGGGTGACCGTCGCGTCCATGTACCCTTTTTCGTGGTAGTACGCTTCGAGCCGCCGTGCCGCCTCGCGGTTGCCGCTGACATCGAACGGACTGCCGACGACCAGGCCGGTCCGGGCAGCGAGGTCCTTGTCTTTGATTTTCTCGTTGCCGACGTACTGCACCTTGTGCACAACCGGCCGTTCCACGACGCGCAGGATGAGGACCAGGCCTTCATTTGTGCGGCGGTACACCGGCTCGACGTGCATGAACCAGCGCGGCTTGAACAGATTG
>JBFWWA010000017.1:0-17816 GCA_050246455.1 Planctomycetaceae bacterium | reverse complement strand
CCTGGCCGTGGGAAGTGATAGTCTTTAACGTCACCCCCCTTGTCCGTGGCTTTCACACGTCCGAGTTCACAAGTCCCGCCGATAGCCCGTATGCGTTCGCCGAGAAGCACGGCCTGCCGATCACGAATCTCGACGAATATCTGAAAGTTCTCGACCGGTTGTTCCTCGAAGCGAAAGACAAGGGAGCGGTCTGCCTCAAGACGACGCTCGCCTACCAGCGAACCCTGTATTTCGAGAATGTCCCGAAGGAGCGCGCGGAAAAAGCGTTCGGCAAACGGCAGACCGCGCTTTCCGCCGCTGAAATCAAGGACTTTGAAGATTACATCATGTGGCGGCTCGTCGAGCTCTCTGCAAAGTATGAGCTGCCGTTTCAGATTCACACCGGCCAGGCGCGCATTCAGGGATCGAACCCGATGCTCCTCGTCGACATGATCGAAGCGAACCCGAAGACGAAGTTCATCCTCTTCCACGGCGGCTATCCGTGGATCGGCGAGACCGGCGCGATCATGATGCGGCACCAGAAGCACGTCTGGATCGATTCGGTCTGGATGCCGATGATCAGCTACACCATGGGGAAGCGCGCCTTCCACGAATGGCTCGAAGTGATGCCTTCCAGCCGCATCCTGTGGGGAGCCGATTGCAACCACGCGGAAGGAATCTATGGTGCGACCGAGTTCACGCGCCGTTGCCTCGCGGAGGTCCTCGCGGAGAAAGTCGACCGGGGTGAGCTGTTGCCGGAACACGCGGAACGGATCGGCCGTCAGATTCTTCGTGACAACGCGCTCGAACTCTTTCCGCAGCTCGAAGCGCGTCTCTGGAAGCACAAAGGCCAGAAACTCGTCGCCCCGGCTCCGAAGTAGAACGTGATGTTGTGTCGCGGTCTCCTGACCGCGACACGCCGGCTGACCGCAGGTCTCCCGCCATCCCGTCGAGACGACGTTTTGCGCAACTCGTTGAGACCTTCGGTCAGAAGATGTGGCACGGTCGGGAGACCGGCCACAACGAGAAAAGCCCAGGGAACGCTTTCCCTGGGCTTCGAAGCTTCGTTCACAACTTCTAGAAACTACAGCGTCCAGCCGTGGCGGTATTCGCGGCTGATGAAGTGCGCGAGTTCCGGTGCGTTGGTCGCCTTCAGGTTCTTGGCGTCCCATTCGATCTTCTTGCCCGGAACGTGCAACGCCAGATTGCCGAGGAGGATCGTCTCGGTGAGGCGGCCGGCGTAGTCGAAGTTCGACATGGCCGGTGCACCGCCGCGGCAGGCGACTGCGAACTCTTTGAAGTGGCCGGGAGAGCGCGGCAGTGATGGTTCCGGCTTCTTGAAGTCGGCGTAGTTCTCTTTCGGAAGCAGAACGTACTCCGAGCCGTAATCGTTCGGCGTGTAGAGCGTTCCCTTGTCACCGACGATGAGCGAGCCGCTCGACGCGATTTTCTCACCCTGCAGCAGCGCCTCGGGGGGCTTGTTGCCGCCGTCGTACCAGGTGAGGTTCACCGCAGGACGCGAATCGATCGCCGGGAATTCGAACTTGATGATCGACTTGCCCGGGAAGGTTTCGTTCTCGACGATGCCGGTCGTGTCGGCCACAACCGACGTCGGCTCAAAGAGGCTGAGAGCCATGACCGCCATGTTTGCAGTGTGGCAGGCCATATCGCCGAGGGCTCCGGTGCCGAAGTCGACCCAGCCGCGCCACTTGAACGAATGATATGCCGGGTGATAAGGCCGCTCCGGCGCCGGGCCGAGGAACAGGTACCAGTGCACGTTGTTCGGAATGCCCGGAGTCTCTTTCGGACGTCCCTGACCCTGCGGCCAAACCGGACGATTCGTCCAGACATGGACGTCGGACACCTTGCCGAGCGCGCCGGAGCGAATCACTTCAACCGCTTCGCGCAGGCCGTTGTGAGCCGTTCCCTGGTTGCCCATCTGGGTCGCCACCTTCTTCTCGGCGGCGAGCTCGCGCATGCGGCGGGCTTCGTACATCGACCATGTGAGGGGCTTCTGGCAGTGCACGTGCTTGCCGAGTTTCATCGCCATCACGCTCGCCGGAGCGTGGCTATGGTCGGGAGTCGCGACGGTGACGGCGTCGATATCGCCGGCCATTTCTTCCAGCATCAGTCGATAGTCGTTGTACTTCTTCGCCTTCGGGAACTTCGCCGCCTTCTTGTTGAGGGCGTTGTCATCGATGTCGCACAGCGCGACGATATTGCCGGCCGCGCCGGCGTCGTCCGTGTCGCTTGAACCTTTTCCGCCGACGCCGATGCAGGCGAAGTTCAAACGCTCGACCGGGTTCTTGCTGTCTTCGAACGCGTATGCGGTGCTGTTACCGACCCACCAGGCCGCTCCGAGGCCCAAGGCGCTCGAATGCTTGATGAAGTCACGTCGCGTTGGCTTCTGACTCATGAAAGAGGCTCCTGAATCGCTGTATATTCGATGAAAACGGAGGCCGCGTCCCATAAGGGAACGCCGCTCCGATGATACCAGAGCCCCGACCCGAGCACACCTCTGGGCAGGGGATAAACTGCACGATTCAGGGCCTTTCCGCTCCCCCGCGCCCGGGACCAAACGAGCGCGTTATACTCAAAGTCGCCGGCCGGTTCCGAAGATCGCCGCGACAGCCGGCGCGACGCTGAATCGATCTTCAGACTGCTTTTTCCCGCGAAAGAATGTTCGAGAACGCCGCCAGCCTGATCGAACCCAGTCCCCCTTCGGATGTCGAAGTCGAGCGGCTCCTCACCAGCGCCGGCTTCTCCGACTGGCGCGCCGCGTTCCGCAGGCTCCGCGAGATGACGAGCGACGAAGCGACGCGCGGCCCGCTCGCCGATTGCCTCCCGATGCTCCTGATGTCGCTCTCCGAGGCCGCCACTCCGGACGGCTCGCTCATCAACTTCGAGCGCTATGCCCAGAGCGTTTCCGATCCCCCGGCACTCTTCCGATACCTGGCGACGAATCCCCGCGCCGTCGAAATCCTGATCAAGCTCTTCGTCGGCAGCCAGTTCCTCACCGAAATCCTGCTGCGGAATCCGGACTACCTCGAGAAGCTGACGCAGCACAAACGACTCGCCGAATTCAAAAGCCGTCAGCAGTTCGTCGAAGACGAGCGCGAAGCGACTGCCCGGCATTCCGACGTCGACCGGAAGTTCGACGCGCTTCGCCGCTATCAGCACTGGGAGCTGCTCCGCATCGGCGCCTGCGACTCGTTCGGCCTGTTCGATCTCAAGTCGGTCACGGTGCAGCTCGCGCTCCTGGCCGACAGTCTGGTGCAATCCTGCCTCGCGATTCTCGCCGCGGAGCTCGGCGTCTCAACCGAAGGGTTCGTGGTTCTTGCATTCGGCAAGCTCGGCGGGGAAGAGCTCAACTACAGCTCCGATATCGATCTCGTCTTTCTGACCGATAAGGACGCGACGCGCTTCTGGACGCTCGGGCAGCGCCTCATCAAGGCCCTCACGCAGGCGACGGCGGAAGGATTTCTCTATCGTGTCGATATGCGCCTGCGCCCCTGGGGGCGCTCCGGTGCGCTCGTCAATACCGTTGATGCGCACGTCGGCTACCTGCAGCAGCACGGCATGCTCTGGGAAAAGCAGGCCTTGCTCAAAGCACGCGTTATCGCCGGCGATATGCCGGTCGGCCGCGAGTTCCTGAAACGCGTCGAGCCCCTCGTCTTCGGCGCGCCGGTAACGGAAGTCCGCGCCACCATCCGCGGCATGAAAGAAAAAATTGAATCGGAGCTCGACCGGCAGGGGCGGAAGTGGGGTGAAGTGAAATCGGGCAGGGGCTCGATTCGCGACATCGAGTTCGTCACGCAGTTTCTGCAGCTCGCCCACGGCGGACAACATCGCGAAGTCCGCAGTTTCAATACGCTCGACGGACTTGTGCGCCTTGCCGATTTCGGTTTCCTGCATGCCGACGAATTCCGCCGCCTCTCGAGCGGGTACGTCTTCCTCCGCACCATCGAGCATTCACTGCAGCTGATGCACTACAAGCAGACGCACACCCTGCCCAGCGACAGGCGGGAACTCGGCTGGCTTGCACGCAGGCTCGACTACATGGACGGCGATCATTTCGTCCGACAGTACGAGCAGCATCGGGATGCCATCCGCGCAATCTACACGAAGTACATCGCAACCGACGGCACCACGGAAGCCGAAACGCCGGTCCTGCTGCCGGGGGGAGCCATCGATCCCCGGACGCACATGGAACCGTCCTACGCGGCGACGTTCACCAGCGAGGAAATCGACCGGCACGCGAAACTGCTCAAACGACTTGGCGATGAGAACATCGTCACCGTGGATGCAGTTCCGCTTCCCGACGGCAAATGGCAGGTCACCATCGCCGGCTTCGATTTTCTCGGCGACCTCTCGATCATCTGCGGCCTGCTCTTCGTCCATGGCTTCAACATCGTCAGCGGCAACGCCTTCTCGGAAGAACAGGTCTCTTTCCGCAAGAATTCCCATTCCGGGAGCGTGGAGCCGGCGGCCGCGGCTCGCTCGAAAGAAGCCGGGAAGTTCGTCGACGTTTTCGAGGTCGAGGCCCCGGCGGAAGTCGACGTTTCTTCCGTCTGGACGAAATACCAGGAAGACCTGACCGCTCTTCTACGCGAAATCCGGGCGGGGCGACAACGGGAAACGCAAGGAGCGCTCGCGAAGCGGGTTGCCGGCGCGCTTCGCGAAACGCGCGAACCGTCGAACCGGTTGTCGCCGGTCGAAATCGAAATCGACAACGAGGCGTCCCCCCGTTCAACCGTCCTGCGCATTCGTTCGGAAGATACGATCGGATTCCTTTACGAGCTCGCAAACGCCCTCGCCCTCACGAACGTGAACGTCAGCCGCGTCATCGTGATGTCGCATCGCGACCGCGTCTTCGACACCCTCTTCGTAACGGACCCGACGGGCAACAAAATCGTCGATCCCAACCGACAACGGGAGTTGCGCGCGGCGGTCGTGCTGATCAAGCATTTCACGCATCTGCTCCCGCACTCGCCGAACCCCGAAGCGGCATTGCTCCATTTCCAGGAGTTTCTCGAGCAGTTGTTCGAGCAGCCGAACTGGCTTGAGGAGCTCTCTTCACTCGAACGATCCGACGTTCTCGATGCCCTCGCGCGGCTCCTCGGCGTCAGCAACTTTCTCTGGCAGGATTTTCTCCGCCTGCAGCACGAGAACCTGTTCCCCGTCGTCAAAGACATCGAAAAACTCGGCATTCCCAAGACGAAGCAGATGCTCGCCGCGGAACTCGATCAGGATCTCGCCGGCGCCGCATCGCAGGATGAAGCGAGGAAGCAGCTCAACGCCTTCAAAGACCGCGAGATGTTCCGCGCGGATATGCGGCATATCCTCGGCCACGTGAGTGAATTCGGCGCGTTCTCGGCAGAGCTGACTGATGTCGCGGAGGTCGTCGTCGCCGCCGCCACCCGGCTTTGCGACGCGGAGCTCGCCGCCCGGTACGGCCGTCCGCAAGTCGCGGCCGGCGGCCCCAGCAGACTCTCCGTCTGTGCCCTCGGAAAATGCGGCGGCCGCGAGCTCGGGTTCGCTTCCGATATCGAGCTGATGTTCCTCTATGACGAAGACGGCCAGACGACCGGTCCGGAAGTCATCACGAACGCGGAGTTCTACCAGAAGCTCGTCGAAAACTTCACGCACGCCATCCGGTCCCGGCAGGAAGGAATTTTTCAGATCGACCTTCGCCTCCGACCGTACGGGCGCGCGGGAAGTCTCGCGGTTTCGCTCGACGCGTTCGAAAAATATTTCGGGCCGGACGGAGCGGCGTGGCCCTACGAACGGCAGGCGCTCGTCAAGCTTCGACCCATTGCCGCCGACGAACTCCTCGGAATGCGGATCGTCGAACTCCGCGACCGCCTGATCTTCACCGGAGAGCCTTTCGATACCGCAGCCATGCGGGCCATGCGCGAAAAGCAGCTCCGTCAGCTCGTGCAGGCCGGGACCGTCAATGCGAAGCTCAGCCCCGGTGCACTCGTCGACTGCGAATACCTCGTGCAGGGGCTGCAGATCACCTACGGAAAAGAGCAGCCGTCGGTCCGGCGGACGAACACCCTCGAAGCGATGCGCGCACTGGCGGATTGCCGGATTCTCTCTCCGATCGACTACCGCCGACTGAAAGATGCGTACATCTTCCAGCGCAACCTGATCGACGCTCTTCGGGTCGTCCGGGGCCACGCCCGCGATCTGACCGTCCCTCCGGCCGACAGTGAGGAGTTCGGGTTTCTCGCGCGCAGGCTCGGCTATGGAAACGATTCGCGGAAATTCGCCCGGGAGCTCGAAAGCTGGTCGCAGGCCGTCGTCGAAATGGGACGGCTGCTGGAGCAGAGGCCGGGGAGCTCGAAGACCGCACCGGGATAGTTTCCCCGGCGAGGGGGCGGCCAGCCGCCGCCAGCGGACTCTTTCCATCCTGTGAAAGAGTCCGAAAGCAGCAGCCCACCACCAAGTGCCGCATCGGCCGAAACGAGGCCATCGCGGCGAGGCATGCCAATCAAACCGTTCGATACAGTGAGCGAGCGTTTTACCGGCGGGTCATCCGCCAATGTGCCGCTCGCGGAAAAGCGATCGGGTCGGCCTAGCGGAACACTCCGGTTCCGTACCAGCCGCTGCCGTTGGACTTCATATCGCAGCCGAATCCGCTCCATCCGGTGCAAGCCGCCCCCCAGTGCGCCGGAGAGCTCGCCCAAAGGGCGACGAGGTCCTTGGCCGCGTCAACGATCGACGACTGCGACCATGACTGAGCGACGATCTCGAAGCTGCCGGGGAATGAACCCGCATGGTGCATCGAGTTGTAGCTCGCCTGGGTCTGCGAGTGGTTCGATGCGTGGCTCATGAGAGTGGCATCGGCCTGGCCGAAGACCCCCCGGGGCTGTTCCGGCCGAACGCGGAAGGCCCAGACGAGCGTTCGTTGCGTCAGCGTTCCGGCGGGAAGGGTCAGCAATGTTTCCACGCTGTGCTTCGACAGGTGCCGGCGCGGCAGCACGCTGACGGTCCGGAACATCGTCCCTTTGTTACGGAAATCGACGACAATCAGCCCCGGCTCTCCGTTGAGAGCCTTGAAGGCGGGGAAATCGAGCAGTTTCTTGGAAGTTCCTTCGCTCTCGATCGAGTAGTCGGCCGGGACGCGGCAGAGGACGTGGCTCGAAAGCGTCTTTTCCGAAACCTGGTTGAAGTCAAAACCGCTGGCGATGTCGATCAGAAGCATCTTCTTGGAGTCGCGGGCATCGCGATACGCCGCGAAGTAATCCGTATGTGCGTCAGCCCAGAAGCTGCCCGCCGTGCAGAGAATAAGACACGTGGTTGCAGCAACCATGAAATCTCCTTAGCTCATGTTGTCAGAACTTGGGTCAGGGGAAGAACCAAACCGAACGGTCAACTGCGCATGTTTTTGATTGGCGTTAATGTTTGCGCAGCCCTCGCATGCTAACCCTGACTCGCTGCGTAAAACCACCTTCCGGCGGCAGGTTTTGAAAAAATGTCAAAATCCGTCGACCGAATGAATAGATATGAACATGGGTCAACCCTGAGAAGAAATCTGTTGTCGCACAATGACTTACGAAAAACAGACCTCAGGGGACCCGGTGCTCCTCTGCTAATGAATTAGCGAGAAACGTGGTCGAGCGTGACGACTTCTGCGCCCGGGTAATAGTAGCGGACGATGTCGAGCGGACCCCGGCCGGCGAGCGCCTGGCCGCGCGCGCCCCACTGGCAGAACCCGACGCCGTGACCATGTCCGCGCCCGCTGAAATGAACCGTCTCTCCCGCCATTCGGACCTGGAAGTGCGGGCTGGGGAGGGTCATCGTCGGCAGCGCGTTCCGCAGATCCGCGGCAGAAAGGGTGCGGACGCGCTTTCCGTCCTGGATTTCAACGATCGGGATGCCTTCGCGCTTGGACGTCCGGGAGATTCCGATGGCAGTCATGCCGCCGAAGCTCTGCTTCTGAGCGGCGAAAACCGACTCCAGTGCATCGCCGATTCGCGCGCGGCTGACATCCGCGTTCCATCGATACCGGGGGGACTCCCGGCACCACTCGCACGGGACGCAAGCCAGCGGCGGTGCGGCGTCCGAGAACACCTCGCGGCCGGTCGTCGTTTGTCCGCCGCAGACCGCCGTGTAATAGGTTGCAAACACCTTGGACTGATAAGTGCAGACCATTCCTGCCGTATCGGCCGTCGCCTGACGGCTGGATGCGCTCTCGGCCGCAAGCCGCCGTCCTTTTGCATCCCGATACTGCACGCCGAGGTATTTCTGGCTGCGTGTCGAAGCGAAGAGGTCAAAGTACGGATGCGCCGCCCCCTCCTGCATCTGGTAAATCGCGTAGGTTCTCGCGACGATCGCCTGCGCCTGCCGCGCTTCTTTTGGAAAAGCGGCCGGCATTTCGCTGTCGAGAACGCTCGCGACGTAGTCCTCGATCGGCAGGACGTTAACTGCAACCATTCGCCCATCGGGCTGCCGGAAGAGTCGCACAACACCCCGGTATTGATTGTCATTCACCCAGATGGCCGGGGAAATTTCGGGAACAATCTCGATCCGCGTGGCCCGGATTTCCCGTCCCCCGATGCGGAAGCCGTTCGCGGTCGTCTCGACGGCCGTTGCCGCGAGCCGCTTCGCGCTGTGCAGCACACGATCGCTCTCGACGGGAGTGATCCGGAATGAGCCGTCGACCGCAAGAGTAATCTCGCTGACCGGTCGTTCGGCAACATTGACCCGAACCAGAGGCGAAAACTTTGCAGGAATTCGCGGAGCGATGCCGAGTTCCGGAAGCGGCGGAGCCGACCCGACAGGCAACGGGGCGACGGCGTCCCGCTGGGTCGAATCCGGAACGACGGGTGGCGCCGCTCCGCGCGAGAGAATCAGCGTGAAGACACCGAAAACGATGATACCGATCCAGGCAAGACCTGCTTCTGCCTTCATGGATCCGTCCATTCCGACAGCTAATCACCGAAGGAGGCCGACCGCCCCCTTCGGTTCTGCGGACGCACCGGAGATCAGTCGTTCCGCAGCTTCAGACCGATTTCCGTAAGCTTCGCGCGGACTTCGTTGAGCGACGTCACGCCGAAGTTGCGGCTGGAAAGCAGGTCATCGGCGGAACGCTGCATCAGTTCTCCGACGGTGGTGAGTCCCAGACGCGCCATGCACTTCCGGGCTCTGACGGAAAGGTTCAGGTCGGAAATCGGCTTGCTGAGGACCGCCTGCTCCTGCGGCGACAGAGTCGTCGGCATGAACACCGGTTCCATCCGCTGCGCCTGGCTCAGATTCTGACCGATCGTCAAACCGTGGGCCGCCATCAGATCGCGCACTTCGCGCAGCGAAGTCTCGCCGAAGTTCTTCCCTTCGAGCAGCTCCTGTTCGGTGACGTGCGTCATGTCTCCCAGGGTATTGATGTTCATTCCCTGCAGACAGTTGCGGCTGCGGACCGAAAGTTCAAAATCGGTAATCGGCCGGTTGAGCAGCTGCTCGAGACGCGCCTGGTTGCGCGCCGAGTCCTCGTCATAGAACATGCTGCTGGCGGCTTCGATGTCCTTCAAATACAGATGCGCCCGCGCGTGCCGCGGGTCCGCTTCCAGAATGCGGCGGAAGCAATAGGCCGCAGCGGTGTAATTGAGCTGGTCTTCGTAGAGCAATCCGAGGTTCAGCAGTGCGCCCAGATAGTACGGCGGCTTGGAAAGCGATCGCTCGTAGAGGCGGACCGCTTCATCGTCGTTTCCGCGCAGGGCATTCTCGGCGGCAAGTCGAAACAGCGCTCGCGAATGCCGCGGGTCCATGTCGGCGGCCCGTTCGAAGTACTCGACCGCACCGTAGGTATCGCCCCGATCCGAGAGGATGCAACCCATCTGGTACGAGTATTCGGCCCGCCCCGCACCTTCAGAGACGACGCTCCGAAGCGTCGCTTCCGCATCTTCCAGGCGACCCTGCGCACGAATCTCGCCGGCTCGGCGAAGCGTGCACTCAACGGCGTCGTAACCGATCTTGCCCGCCTCCGCGAATTTCTTTTCGGCTTCCGCATGCTGCTCCGTGGCCGAAAGGGTCAACGCCAGATAGTACGCTGCAACCGGATCGCTCGGCACGCGCGACAACCATTCCGTCGCGTGCTGGTGCTGGCCGAGAATATAGGCGGCCACGCCGGCGCGCACGAGCTGAGCGGGAGCAGGATTGCCCGACGCGGAAATCTCTGATGCGAGCGACTGCACTTCCTGTCGCGTCTCGGACAGCTGCGGCCCCGCGATTGCGCGAGTCAGCGCGTCCGCATCGCTCGGCCCGAAAGGTCTGTTTCCGTGAAGAAGATCGCGTACGTCAATACGCTCCGGCGGCTTCACAGCAGCGGCTCCCTGTTTTACGGCGGTTCCATTAGCGAGCGGGAAGTTCAGTGGATATCTCCCTTGTCGACGAAAACTCCCGGGCGGGGAGCTCGATTTGTTGAATTCCAAAGTATAGCGATGCCGTCCCGCCTTGCAACCGCGTCGGGAGCGCCGGCCCCGCGGACGGGCACCGCGCGGTCATGGAGCGATCCAAGCGCCCCGGAGCCCCCGGCCCGGGTCGAAAACCGGCTCAACCAGAGAACTTGAAGCAGCGGAAGTCGCTGATACGTTATACTACGGCTGGCATGTACCACGTTTCCCCCCCTCAATGCCCGCGTCTCTCCCACGCGATCATCCGGATCGCCGTAGGGATGCTCTTGCCGCTCGGGACGGTCGGTCCCCTGGCCGCCGAAAAGCCGAACCCCGCCGAGACGACGGAATTCACCCCGGAAGAGCGTTCGCACTGGGCCTTCCAGCCGGTGAGTCGCCCTCCGGTCCCAACAGTCGCGAACGGAGCCGCCCTCCGGAACGCGATCGATTCGTTTCTGCTCGCATCGCTCAAATCCAGCGGCCTCGCGTTCAGCCCCGAAGCGGCGCGGCCTGCGCTGATTCGCCGCGCAACACTCGACCTCCTCGGCCTGCCGCCGACACCCGAAGAGGTGGAGCGCTTCCTGGCGGATGAATCGCCCGACGCGTACGAACGGCTGATCGACCGGCTCCTCGACAGCCCCCACTACGGGGAAGCATTCGGCCGCGACTGGCTCGACCTCGTCCGTTTCGCGGAGACGGCCGGCTTCAACGCCGACCCGGTCCGCCCGCTCGCCTGGAAATATCGCGACTACGTCATTCGCGCCCTCAACGGCGACATTCCCTACGACCAGTTCGTCGCGCAGCAGATCGCCGGAGACGAAATGTTCCCCGATCAGGCCGACGCTCTGATCGCCACCGGCTACAACCGGATGTGGCCCGACGAAAGCAATTCATCCGACGTCTTTCGCTCCCGGCAGGAAGCGCTCAACGATCTGACAGCCAACGTCGGATCGGTGTTTCTGGGGCTCTCGATCGGCTGCGCGCAATGCCATGACCATAAGTTCGACCCCTTGCCGCAGCGCGACTTCTACCGTCTGCAGGCGTTCTTTGCCGGCATCGTTCCGCGCGACAAAGTCGCCGTCGGATCACAGGAGGCTCTCGACGAATATCAATCGAAGCTCCGCGTCTGGCTCGACGAGACCGCCGCCCTCCGCAATGAGCTCCGCGCAATCGAAGCAACCGCCCGGGCGCGAGCCGGCGCCGAGAAGCGGAAGAAGTTTCCGGAAGCGGTGCTGAAAGCCATCGATACCGCACCGGAATCGCGCACCGCGCTTCAGCATCAATACGTCTTCTGGTCGGACCGTCAGATCATTGTCAGCGACAAGGACTTCAACGCGCAGCTCTCGAACGACCAGAAAGAACGGCGCAACCACCTCCGCAAACTGCTCGCAAAGCTCAACAAGGACCGCCCGAAGCCGCCCGCTGAAATGGATGCGATGGCGACGGTCGATATTTCCGGAGAACGACCAAAAACCTTTCTTCTGGCAGGAGGAAGCTACGCGCAACCGATGGACGAGTTGCAGCCCGGCTATCTTTCGATACTGGAACCCACCAATGACGCGGAGACGAAGCCTGTTGCGACTCCTCTGTCGAATTCGCGCCGAGATCTTGTGAAATGGATTGTTGATCCCGCGAATCCGCTCGCATCGCGCGTCATTGCAAACAGACTCTGGCAGACGCACTTCGGCCGCGGGCTTGTCGAGAACGCGAACGACTTCGGAATTCAGACCCCGCCGCCGTCGCATCCCGAACTGCTCGACTGGCTCGCCAGCGAACTCGTCACGCGCGGCTGGAGTCTCAAAGCGATGCATCGCCTCATCATGACATCGACCGCGTACCGCCAGGGGGCCGGCTCGCGCAATTCAGAGCTCACACAGACCGCGATCCATGTCGATCCCGGCAATACGCTCTACTGGCATTATCCGCGCCGCAGGCTTTCCGCCGAACGAATTCGAGACGCGATGCTCGCCGTGTCGGGCCGACTCTCGTCTCGGATGGAAGGGCCGGGCGTTCGCCCGCCGCTCCCCGCCGCGCTCGGCAAACGGGATGCGTGGAAAGTGAGCGAGTCGACCACCGAACAGGATCGCCGCTCCGTTTACATCTACGCGAAACGGAATCTGCCGTTCCCGCTGCTGCAGGCATTCGATTCGCCCGACATGCACGAAAGCTGCGCACGCCGCGAGTCGACAACCATCGCACCGCAGGCGCTGTTCCTTCTGAACAGCGACGATACAACCGCATGTGCCGCTGCGTTTGCCGAACGAGTGACGCGAGGAATCTCAAGCAAGCCAGACGAGACTCCGTCGAACTGTCCGAAAGTCGCAAGGGCGTACCTGCTCGCATTCGGACGAATGCCCCACATCGGCGAAGCGCGGGATGCCGTCGATTTTCTGAAAGCACAAACGGCGAGCGAGAACAATCAAGCCGCCGTGATCGATTTCTGCCACGCGCTTTTGAACTCGAATGAGTTCCTGTTTATTGAATGATCGAGAACGCCGCCAGGTCGATTCGTGGAAAGGAGAACGCAGTGCAGTCACTCCGCCGAAATCTCTGGCGCGTGTTCGCGCTCACTCCGCTGCTCCTGGCGTCTTGCGTCACATCCGTTGAGCCCTTGTCGAATGAAGAGACGTCCACTTTTGATGAGCGACTGACCGGCATCTGGGAAATCGTGCCGCCAGACGGGGAAATTGCGGATGAACCTTTTATCGCGATCGTCGGGAGGAAACGTGACACAAAAAACACGCTTGAGTTCGTCACCGTCGAGCTACAGAAAGGTCTCGGCGTTCGCACGAAACGAATGGCAGCGTATGCCCGTCCCGGCAACAACAGCTATTTAAGCATCACCGCGCTGCCCGAAACCGACAGCAGCGAAAAGAGTGAGTTCGTCATTCTCAAATACGAAATGCCCGATGACAAAACGGTGAAACTTTATTTCCCCAAGACGGATGTACTGCGAAACGCCGTCGAGGCCGGAAAGCTCAAAGGAAAAATTGAGCAACCGAAAGGCCTGTTCGAACCAGGTGGTGGCGTGACCCTTTCCGATTCACCCGATGTGATCGTCCGTTTTCTCGATGAGAATGCGGAAACCTGCTTCACCGACTCGATGACATTCCGTAAAACAAAGAACGCACCAAAGGCGAAGCAGCAGGTATCATCGAAAGAGTAATGAACATAGCTCCGATGCCGGGACATCGAATGCCCGAACCGCACCACCAGCAACCCGCAACGCGCCGCGAGTTTCTCGCACGCGCCGGTGGCGGGTTCGGTGCGCTCGCGCTTTACAGCTTACTCGCTGAAGAGGGTCTGCTTCGTCCGCGTACCGCAGTCGCTGGCGGAAGCGCAATCGCCAACCCGCTTGCCGCGCGTCCCGGCCACCTTCCCGCCACCGCGAAGAATGCGATCTTCCTCTTCATGGACGGCGGCCCCAGCCACATCGACACGTTCGACCCCAAGCCGCTCGTCAACGTGCACGCGGGCAAGCCGTTGCCTCCGTCGATCCCGCGAGTCTTCACGCCGATGGCGGTCACCGACAATCCGATTCTCGAAAGCCCGCGCACCTGGAAAAACTACGGCCAGAGCGGGCTCCCGGTTTCCAACTGGTACGCGAACGTCGGCGAACACATCGACGACATCTGCGTCATCCGGTCGTGCTGGGCGGACGGTCTCAACCACGTCGGCAGCGTCTGCCAGATGAACACCGGCTCGATTCTCGCCGGCCGGCCGAGCCTCGGCTCGTGGGTGAATTACGGCCTCGGTTCGGAGAACCGCAATCTCCCCGGTTTTGTTGTGCTGCTCGATAACGACAAGGAACCACCCGGCGGCAGCCGCGTCTGGGGAACCGGCTTCATGCCCGCAAGCTACCAGGGAACGCGATTCTTCTCCGGCGGGGAGCCGGTGCTCTACCTCCAGAATCCGCGCGATGTTTCCGCCGCGCGGCAGCGCTCGAAGATCGATTTCATTCAGCAGCTCAACCGCAGACATCAGGAATCGCGCATCGACAGTTCCGATCTCGAAGCGCGCATCGCTTCGTATGAACTCGCTTATCGGATGCAGTCGGAAGCGCCGGAAGCGGTTGATCTCTCGCAGGAAACCGAGACCACCCGCGCCATGTACGGACTCGACGACAAAGTCACCTCGTCATTCGGCCGCAACTGCCTGATGGCGCGCAGGCTCATCGAGCGCGGCGTCCGCTTCGTGCAGCTTTACTCCGGTTCCGGGAGCAAGTGGGACGCGCATTCCAAAATCGAAGAGAACCACACGCTCCATTGCCGCGAGACCGACAAGCCCATCGCCGCGCTCCTTGCCGATCTCAAACAGCGCGGGCTGCTCGACGAAACACTCGTCATCTGGGGTGGCGAGTTCGGCCGCACGCCGATGTCCGAACAGGGAAACGGCCGCGACCACAACCCCTACGGCTTCACGATGTGGATGGCCGGCGGCGGCGTGAAAGGTGGCCGTGTCATCGGCGCGACCGACGACTTCGGCCTGCATGCCATCGAGAACCGCGTCCACGTCCGCGACCTGCACGCCACGATCCTCGCCCTGCTCGGCATCGACCACAGCGAGCTGATCTACACCCACCAGGGCCGCCCCGAACGCCCAACGGTCAACGAAGGCAACGTGATCGACGCGGTCTTTGCGTAAGCACGTCAATCTCCCCTCGCCCCGCCGGGGGAGAGGGGTCGGGGGTGAGGGGGCCGCGACCAGAAGATCTCGTTCGGCGACCGGAGCGTGAACTTGTCGCAGGAAGATATCGCGTTTGAATCCATAAGCGGCGTTGCGCGCTCGACCCCTCACCCGGCGACTTCGTCGCGACCCTCTCCCACAAGGGGCGAGGGTTAGGATGGTGTCGATCACTTATGCTCAATGATCTTCGGCTGTGCGCCGGTCGCTCGGCGGAGGAGATAGCGCAACTGGCCGAGCCACATGGCCGGTTTCGCGATCACGCACGCGGCGGCGTAGAGCAATGACCACGACCATGGTTCATCGCGCTCACGGCGACGGCGAAGAGTGATCTTCGCGATGAGGAGCGGATAGGCGAGCAGCAACAACAGCGACCAGCCGTGTGTGAAGTACGCGCCCGCGATCGCAACGACCGGCAGAACGAAGCCCCACGCCCAGACACTCAGGCTTTCTCGGACAAAGTGCCGCGACGTGATGCCATGGAGCGCCGCACCTTCCGCGTAGGAATGTCCCGCGCGTACTGTTCGTTTCCACCATTGCGAGAAGCGCGTCATCGACGCGTCGTGGAGCGCCATTTCCGCGTCGAGCTTTTCGATCGTCCAGCCCGCCCCGCGTAAACGCACACAAAGCTCCGGTTCTTCGCCGGCGATGACTGCGGGATCGAACCCGTTCATCGTGCGAAACGCGCTAGCGCGCATCACCGAGATTCCCCCGCAGGCGGGAACAATCCCCGACGGCACGTCCCACTCGAGATCGCAAAGCCGGTTGTAGATGGAGGCTTCGGGAAAGCGTTCCCGCAAACGACCGAACACAACAGCGCGATCTGCTTGTGAATCGAGCACCGAAGCAGCAGCCGCCAGCCAGCCGTCGCGCACTTCGCAGTCGCCATCGACGAACATGACGTAGGGCGTGTCGGGAAATCGTTCGATGAGCCGGTCGAATCCAGCATTCCGCGCGCGGGCCGCGGTGAACGGCTTCGTCGTATCGAGCTCAACGACATCGACCCCCTTCCCGCGCGACATCGTCACGCTGCCGTCGGTCGAACCCGAATCGACATAAACAACGCTCGCCGCGCGGTTCACGAGCGAGTCGAGACAGCGGACAAGCCGCTCTCCCTCATTGCGGCCAATCACCACGACTCCCACGCGTCGAGCGGCAGCGGCTTTGACCACGTCATCGGGAGTCAATCGCGCACTCCTCGTTCGCGCGCCTCGGTGCGCGTCTTTCGCCAGTCGCGCCAGACCAGGTGCGGGAAGTGCAGGCCGTCGTGGACGTATCGACCAATCAGCCGGCGCGGTTCCGTCACAATCCGATGCACCCACTCCAGACCGGAGTGTCGCATCCACTTCGGTGCGCGCGGCTTGTTGCCGGCGAGGAAGTCGATCGTCGCTCCGACACAAAGTGCGGCCTTGGCGTCGATCTGTTCGCGATGCTTGTGCACCCAGAGTTCCTGCTTCGGCGCACCGAAGCCGACGACGAGTACATCGGGACGGACCTCGGAAATCCGCCGGAGAATCTCCTGATTCTCGGCTTCGTCGTTTTCAAAACCAAACGGTGGGCTGTACGTGCCGACCACTTCCACACCGGGCCAGCGCGCTTCCGTGTTTTCTGCCGCCTTCGCCGGAACACCCGGTGCTCCGCCGAGAAGAAAGACGCGCAGCTTGTCGTCGGGGCTCGCGGCGCTGAAGAGTGCGGGCACCAGATCGCTCCCTGCCACTCGTTCCGGCAATCCCTTCCCGAGCAGTCGGGACGCAAAAACGAGCGGCGCCCCGTCGGCAAGGACGAGGTCGGCCGACTCGTACGCGCGGCAGAGCCCAGCATGCTTCTGGAAGAGGACCGCGTGGTTCACGTTGGGAGTGACCACGTAACGGCAGGTCGAATTCTCGGGAGACCGGACCCACCGGAGGACTTCAGCAACCGCTTCGTCCATGCAGCAGGCGTTGAGTTCCATTCCGAACAGTTCGACGCTGTGCGCCACTGCCATGTGTTGTCATCCGCATTCAGAGCCGGGGGATATCCTTTTCCCGTGTCGCCGTGGTCTCGACAACAGCATCCTGGCCCAGAGCGTCGCCGTCGAATAATCCGGACGGTTCAAGATCACCCAGATCGCCGGATGAACAAACCTCGCGTCAAGCGCGCCGACTCCCTTTTCCGAGAAGTCACTCCGAGTTACACTCGGCGAGCCTAAGCCACCGAATTCCGGAATTCAAGGTATTCTTCCTAATTTCGTTGAAGGTCTTAACCATCAACGATGAACGCGGGCGCGAGCGTCGAATGACTGCCAGCGTGGTCTCCGCCACCGTTCCCGACTGGGAGCGCGAGCGCGTCCGCCGTTTCTACGACCCATCACGGCAACTACTGCGCCACCTTCGCAGCTACCAGAAGCGTGTCGGGCTTCCGGGCATTTTCCCGGCGATCGCCCGCGCGCGTGATGTTTTCTGGCATCGTGTCTGGTCGATCGTCTCGGGGGCGGAAATTCCTTTGAATTCTCGAATCTCCGGGGGGCTGCTCCTCCCCCACCCCAATGGAATTGTGATCCATCCCGATGCCGTGATCGGACCGAACTGCCTCCTGTTCCAGCAGGTGACGATCGGCCACGGCGGACCGGTCGAGGGCGTGCCGCGACTCGGCGGACATGTCGACGTCGGTGCCGGTGCGAAGATTCTGGGCGGAATCACCATCGGCGATCACGTCCGAATCGGCGCCAATGCGGTCGTCCTCTGCGATGTCCCCCCCGGCGCTTCGGCGGTCGGCGTCCCG
>JBFWWA010000016.1:0-18428 GCA_050246455.1 Planctomycetaceae bacterium | reverse complement strand
CGCTCACGACACGGTATTGCCCCTGATCTGCCGGGAACTATACTTCGCAAGTTCTCCAGATATCCCGGCATTCCAACGGATTGGAAGATGCCCGTTCCTCTCGCCGATGAATCGCGTCCGTTCCGGATGCGCCTGCCGCGCAGCCGTCGGCTTACGATCGACGTCCTGCATTATCACCGCCAGGTGCCGACCTGCGCGCACGACCGCTGCATGAACCTCGGCCCGTTGGCGGCCGTGCGCGAACAGCTCTCGAAGCGCGTCTCCTGGTCGATGCTCTTCGTGAAAGCGTTCGGCATCGTCGCCCGAGAGTATCCCGTCCTCCGACAAACCTGCATGCGTTGGCCGTTCCCGCACATCTATCAGCATCCCCACAGCGTGGCGATGGTGGCTACGCATCGCGAAATCGATGGTGAGGCGTGGCTGTTCTGGAGTCGCTTCAGCCGGCCGGAAACGCAAACGTTAGCCGAGCTGCAGAGTTCCCTTGAAGATTATCTGCACTCCCCCGCGAAGACGGTTTTCCTGAGACAGTGGCAGCTGAGCGCATTCCCGACATTCATTCGTCGCTTCTTCTGGTGGTGGACGCTGAACGTCAGCGGAGTGAAGCGGGCGAAACGGAGCGGCACGTTCTTTCTCACGACAATTGCCGGCAAAGGGGCGGAGATTCAGCATCCTCCGGCATTTCTGACGTCGAACTTCACGTACGGCCCGCTCGACGAGAACCACTGCTGCCGTGTGACGATTGCATACGACCATCGTTTGATGGATGGCTCGATGGTGGCCAACTGCCTCGCGCGACTCGAAACGGTTCTCAACCAGACGATTGCCGAGGAACTTCGGACGATTGTCGCGTCGGAACGCCATGAAGCTCCGGCATTGCGCCGTACCGCCTGATTGACCCACAGGACCAAGGACATGAAGGATCTGGCCGGCCGGACCGCAATCATTACCGGTGCCTCTGCGGGCATCGGCAAGTGCGTCGCCGAAGCGCTCGCTGCCGAGAAGATGAACGTTGTGCTCGTAGCACGTTCGGCGGACAAGATCCGGTCGGTGGCGCGGACGCTCTCAGCCACCGGGGTTCGCGTCCTCGAGAACCCGGCCGACGTCGTCGAGATCCCCGCGATGCAGCGGATGGTCGAACGCACGATTGAAGAGTTCGGCTCGATTGACGTTCTCGTCAACAACGCGGGAATTGACGCCTTTCGCGAATACCACTCGCTCGATATTTCCGAGATCACGTCGGTCATTGACGTGAACCTCACTGCGAGCCTGATTCTCACGCGGATGGTCCTGCCGCACATGCTCCGCGCGCAGGAAGGGCACATCGTCAACATGTCCTCCACGGCCGGGAAGCATGGCCCCGCTTTCGGCGCAGCTTACGGAGCATCGAAGGCGGGTTTGATCGCATTCACCGAATCGCTGCGCGGCGAGTATCACGGCAGCGGAATCTCTGCGAGCGTGGTCTGCCCGGGATTCACCCACAGCGGCGGAATCTACGACCGAATCCTCGAGGAAACGGGACGCGAAACACCGGCCGTGATGGGATCGGCGACGGGAAAAGCCGTCGCGAACGCGGTCGTGCGGGCGATACTTGCCGACAAGCCGGAAGTGATCGTCAACCGGCCCCCTCTCCGTCCGATGTTCGTCCTCGCGGAGATGTTTCCGGCCGTGGCGGAGTGGTGCATCCGGAAGACCACATCCCGCTTCTTCAAGCGAGTCGCGCAGGCGAAGCGGCAGTAATCAGCGGTGTGGCCGCGGCAAAGGGGCGCCGCTCGAAGGTATTCGCCGTGCCCCGGAATCGCAGTGGGAACGGGTTCGAATTCCCGGACACGCTCTGAGGCTGCGAGGGCGCGGTGTCATTGCGATTAAGACCACGCTCTTGGCGGGGCGTTCCACCCGGACGGACGGTCCAGGAGACTCGCGGCTCAATTCAAGCCGCTTTCCGCTGCTCGTCTTTCCCGGTCCCGGCCGGCCGGCTTTCCGTTTCCGCAACCTTCGTCCGTTTCTTCCGCTGGACGTGGTTGAGAAAATCGAGGAACCACGGCGCGAACCGCTTCACGTTGAAGAGCAGATGCGCCATCGGCGAGACAAGCGTCAGCCTGCGATTTTTTCGAATGGAAACGACCGCCTGCTGCGCGACCTTCTCGGCCGAGGCGCACAGCCAGGCGGGTGGTTCCGGAACCGCTTTGCCCGGCTTTCCGCTTGCGGCGGCGCGGTAGAGATTCGTTCGCACCGGGCCCGGACAAAGTGCGGAGACGCCGAGGCCGCGGCGGCTGTACTCGGCTCGCAATGCTTCGCTGAACCCAACGAGTCCGAACTTGCTGACGTGATAGGCCGCGAACCGTCCCCCCGCGACCAGGCCGGAGATGCTGCAGACATTGAGAATGTGCGCTTCCGGCCGAGCGATCAGAGTTGGAAGCAATTCGCGAGTCAATTGAACTGGTGCAAGCAGATTGATGCCGAGGAGCCAGTCCCATTGCTCGGCGGTCATCTTGTCGGTCGGCCCGTAGTAGGCCACGCCGGCGTTGTTGACGAGGATATCGATGTGTTCCCACTGACCGAGAAGCGCGCGCACGGTGCGGGAGATTTCGACCGGCTTGGAGAGATCGCACCGGACGCCGACCGCTTCAACTCCCAGTGCGGTCGCTTCGTCAACGACTTTCGCGAGCTGCGTTTCTTCGACGTCAACGAGGTAGAGGTGCACCCCTTCGCGCGCGAGTGCCAGCGCGATTTCTCGACCGATACCTGAAGCAGCGCCGGTGATGAGTCCCTTCTTGCCGCGAATGACCTTCATAACCGCCTCCGTGAATGGGCGGAATTAAAGCAGAATCAACGGAACGCGGCAACATGCGGTTCTGCCGGTCGAAGCCCCTGCCGGTCGCAATTGCCCGGGAAAATCAGGCTTTGCGTCCCGGCACGTTATCGTCAGCGGCAACAGTGCTGAGCCTCAGGATGAAATCGTCGCTCATTCCGGCCGCGCGCCGCGGCTCCGGCAGAAACACCTCGCCACGCGCTTTTTCGGGACGCATCGGCCAGTGGAGATGCGCGCAGAACGCGTCCCACTCCGATTGGTCCGGATTTTTCAGCCGCTTCAGCCATTCGACTCCAAACGCGACATGCTGGATTTCATCGTGATGGATCGCGCGGAGAATTGCGGCCCCGCGTTCGTCGCCGGCGTCCCGGAAGTATTCCTCGAATTCCACGGTGTGGTCGAGATTGCGCCCCTCGAACGTGAGGGGGAGCCCGACGACATAATCGAGCAGCGATCGGTAATCGAGCGCCTTCTTCCAGATGTAGCAGTTCACCGGTTTGGAACCGAATTCAACCCCCAGCTCGGTCGCCCGTCTGGCGTGCAGCTTCGTATGCCGCTGTTCATCCTGAACAATGTGGGCAAGACCCATTCGGAACTCGGCGGGAGCGTCGGGAAAGGCGAGGAGCACGAAGCCCATCACCTCGACCGCCTGGAGCTCATGGTTCGCCATGATGTGATGCGCGATCCCCCGCTTGAGGGGATCGTGGAATGCCGCGGCGCGGGGCATGGCAGGAGCGGTTCTTCGCGCGGCGAACTGGAGGTTGGCCGGTCGTCCCGGCGCACTGGGGCGGACTTCCGGCCCGGGGGTGGAATCGGTCAGTGTGGAGTTGGGAGGAGCGAGTTTTTCGTCGAGATTCTCGGAGAAGACGACGCGCTCTGCGAATTCGCGAATCTCCATCAGATGTTCAATTCTCTTCGAGGCAGGACCGGCGTGTCTGGCGCCGTCGATTTCAGCCCCGACCTCCTTCGCAACAGGTTTCACAGATTGTGTGACATCGACTGCATTGCAGTTTGTGCCGGATTTCAATCAGCAGACCGCCGCAGACGGGGCAGGCGGGGCGTCCCTGGCTGCAGGTGTTCGTCGCGTTCTCGGGCGTTCCGCTGGTCGAGACTTCCCTATCGGACATTATTGACCTCCTGTGCCGGTTCATGCTGACTGTCGAGTCTCGAGTTGTCAAATCAGCCTGATGGGGGACGTGTTGCGCCGCGAATCGGCTTGTCGCGCTTGGGAGGGGGGGATATCCTTTGAGCGGGAGTAACGATCCATGCCCATTTGCGGTTCGCCGCGACGAATGACGAATGACCTCATTCGCGTGGCTCTGATATCGCTCGCATTTTTTCAGCTTCACGCGGGCGCGCAGGAGGCGGCCGCCGCGAAGCGTGACCCCAAGGTGACGGTCGCCGTTCGCAAGGCGCTCGATTTTCTCGCCCGGGAGCAGCGCCGGCAGGGTTATTGGGAAGCGACCGGCGGGCAATACCGCGTGGCGATGACGGCGCTTGCCGGAAATGCGCTTGCCTGCGAAGGATCCACGAGCACCCGGGGCAAGTATGCGGAGAATATCCGCCGCGCGGTCGACTACCTGATTGAAACATCCAACCCGACCACCGGTCTCATCGGATACAGCAAAGACTACCACTACATGTACGGGCATGGTTTCTCCATGCTCTTCCTCTCGCAGATCTACGGCGAGGAAGAAGACGCGCAGCGTCGCCTGGAGCTTCGGCGCGTTCTGACCAAGGCGGTGGAATTCTGCGGAAGCGCGCAGACGACGGCCGGCGGCTGGGGATACGTTTCTGCCAAAGACGGAAACGATTTCGACGAAGGGTCGACGTGCATTACGCAGGTGCAGGGGCTGCGCGCCTGTCGCAACGCCGGAATTCCGGTCCCGAAGGAAATCATTGATCACGCCGTCGACTACATCAAGAAGTGCACCACTCCCGAAGGGGGAGTGCAGTACAGCATTCGGGGAGGGGGGGCCCGGCCGGCCATCACCGCGGCTGCGGTCGCCTGCCTGTTCAGCTCGGGAGAGTACGACGGCGACTACGTCAAGAAGCTGCTCGGTTTCTGCGAGAAGAACGTCTGGCCGGGGAACTCGCGCACGCGCTACTTCGGCCACTGGCATTACACCCACTACTACTACTCGCAGGTGATGTTCCGCCAGGGGGACGGCCCCTGGAACAAGTACTTCGACGTCATCAGCCGCGAGATCCTGCTCAAGCAGACCGCTTCCGGTTCCTGGAAAGAGGGCCCCTACGGGCCGGTCTATCCGACCGCCATCAATGCCACCATTCTGCAGATCGATAACGGCTTTCTACCGATCTACGAGCGTTGATCCCCGATCGAGGCGGACCGCGGCCGGCTCGAGCGAAACCGGGGTCTCCGGCTAGATCGGGTCCAATCTACGAATTCTGAGGCGCGCGCCGGTTGTGCTGAAAGGTCTGCGGTTTCGCAGTTGTTGTCGCGTTGTCGTATGGGGAGAAATCCGGATTTTCCGCTGGGATTGCCAATATTCGAGAGGGAGTTTGGAAACCGCTTGACAGTCGTAAAAACCGGGTGATAACGTAAGTGATACTGACGGGCCAATTTTTGCTGCCGCGCTCTGCGGCCGCGATATACTATTCATTCTGGAAGTCGACGCGTCGTAAGCACTTATCGGACGTCATTTGCGGACTGCAGCCACGTCATTGTGACGTCGGCAAATCTCGGTCGAAGGCTCGTCACGGCTTCGCGACCTTTCTCGGCGATACGTTGAGCGAAGGAATTCTGGGTGCGACGATCGACTCTAGCGCCTTGCATGCCGATCACAGGCGATTGGCGCAAGCGCCCGGGAATGTTGCTGGCAATTGCCTTCATGCAAATGGCTTGCCTCGCTGCGCCATTGAGTCTTGTCGCGCAGAATGAAGCAGCGCCGGCGGAAGAGAAAGCCGCTGCGCCCGCGGAGTCGCCGGCCGATCCCCCGACAACGGATCCCCCGGCTGCCGCCGAAACGCCGGAGACGACCGAGTCGCCGGCCGCCACGCTGGATTCCGGACTCGATCCCCTCTTCAAGATCGAGAAAGAGCTGATCGATGAAGCGACGGTGAAGGAGTTCCGCAAGAAAGAGAACGACTTCCGCATCGCGCTGCAGGCGGGTGAATTGTCGAATACCGCACGCCAGTTGATTACCGAGGGAATCCGAGTCCGGGTTTACAGCCTGACGCTCAAGTCGAACCTTACCGACAAGGAAAGCAGCAAGAAGATCGTCGAAGGCTTTCGGCGGGAGCTGCTTGATGCGGGAACCTTGAACCCCGCCGGGTCACGCGCGTTTCGCGAGTTCGTACTCCAGGAACTCGTCAACCGCTGCAAAGAGCCCGACATCCTGAACAATCATTTCTTCGTTCGTCTGCAGGCGCTCATCCTGCTTTCCAATACGAATCTGGTGGAACCGAATCCTTCGAGCCCCGGAGTTCCCGGACAGGCATTCACTCCGGCACTGGATCCGCTTCTGGCATTCATCGACGACCCCGCTCAACCTTACGTTTTGAAGATTGTGGCGACGGTCGGCCTGATGAACATCAACCTTCGCGGGTCCAATCAGCCGACGCCGAACCAGCGCATTTCCATGGGGCGCAGTCTGATTCGCGAACTCGCGCAGCCGAATACCCACGAGTGGTACCAGGTCCGGCTGCTCGAAACGCTCGCTTCGATCGATCAGATTCTTGATCTGGAAGGTAAGCCGTTCATCGTCAACGCCGTCGATGCGACCTTGAAAGATCCGAACCGCAAGTGGGTGGTGCGGTGTGCCGCGGCAAAGGCGCTCGGCCGAGTGCAGCTCACGGCGGAAATGCGCGTCGATCTGTACGTCATCGACGTGCTCAATCTTGCACGCGAAGCCGCCGAAGCGCTGAACAAGGAATCTCAGAAGTCGCCGTACTGGAGCGCCTGCTTCTGGGACATCTACTACGCATTCCAGCCGGTCGACAGCAGCGAACTGTCGCGCAACCCCGGACTTCGGAAGAAGGTCACCCTCCCCCGGATGGACAAGTTCCAGAAGCTCGTCGACGAGGGATACAAGCAATACATCCCTCTGTTCAACCATGTCATTGCGGCGACTCCTCCGCAGAACATTCCGGAAGACATGCTGAATCCGTTTCGGGAGTGGCTGCAGGCGAACACCCCCGCCGATTATCAGCCTCACGGTGATCAGGCGAACGGCACCAAGCAGGTGCAGCGCACCGGTTCTCCGTAGAACCGGCTGACGACCTGCACGCCGGCAATGCCGGACGGGCCCCTCTGGGTTCAGGCCGCCGGCGTCCGACGCGGGTGAATTGCCCGGTCATCCCTCTCGCGCAGGCCGATTCTGGGCTTCCGCCAATCGCGACGGACTGCTATCTTTCCGTCCCTCTCCAATTCCCCTCGTTCGTCCCTTTCCAGGGTTCTCAATCGACGGTCGGATCTCTGCGCAGGTCACGCTGCCGTGACGGTGCACGAGTTCTGTTCGATTGAGCGACCATCCATCCGTCGACATCGTGGTGTGATCGATGATGCGACACGCGATCTTTGTCGCAATTTTCGGTGTAGCGCTCATGGGCGCTTCCGGCTGCCAGCTCTGGCAGGTCGATCCGGTTGTCTGGACCGATCAGAGTTCCGTTCGCGAACTCAACTCGGTTCGCTCGGCGCTCAAGCTGGATGGATGGCAGTCGAATCGCGAATGGTCGGTGCACAGCGAGTTTGAGCATCGGCGGGGAGAATCTCCGGATCCTAAGCATCTGCGCTGGGTCTTTGCGGCACAGCGCGCGGAGGTCGACAAAGAATCTCCGGGGGCATCAGCCGACTCAAAAGCGCTCGCGGCGCTCAACGGTCAAACTGATTCACCGAAACCGGCGCAGCGAACGTCTGAGGAGAAGACGACGTCCGACAGTTCGAAAACGGCTTCGACGCAGCCCGCCGACGACGACAAGAAAAAAGTCGACGCGCCGGCTGCAGATCTCGCAACGGTGAAGCCCGACGAACCGAACTCCGAAACTCGCTCATCAGCGGAAGCCGGCGCTCAGTCGCCGACCGAAGCGGTTGCAAAGCAGACGGACGATTCCTCCACAGCCTGGAACGGATTCTGGCCGTTGGACGTGGAACGAATGATCGCGCAAACGGCCGCCGAGGACGAAGGGGGAGCCGCTCCGCTCGCCGGTGAGGAAAAGCTGCTGGAACGCTGCCTGGAGTCACTCGCCGGACGCGACGATCTTCCGGGCTGGAACGCGGCGATCCTCTGGGCGCGGCGCAATCCCCGTGAGGCGTCGGCCGTCGCACCGGTCCTCGAAATGCTGGTCACGACGCCCCCCCGATACAACTCTCACACCGGCAAGCGAACGCTCGCCGCAGCCGCTTCCACCCCGAACCCGACTCCAGACAAGGGGAAGGTTCCCCCTCCGGCCGCAAAACCCGCAAGCGCCGCGGGCGAAGCCATCGCAAGCTGGCAGAAGCTGACGGGGGTCGACGAAGCGGAAGCAACCGCGGCCGCAGCGGCCCCCGTGCGACAAGTTTCACCCTCGATGCGTCTCGCGGCTGCGGAAGCGTGGTGTCTCGTACTTGCGTACGTCGAGCCGGAACCGATCGACGGCCTTGCTCCGGCAGGGCGATTGCTCGAATCGAGCGATCTTCCGAATGACGTCCGAGCCGAACTGTTCCGCGGCAGCGCAAGGTGGATTTCCCCCGCGGCCATACCGCGTCTCGAGAACGCCCTCAGAGAAGGGGAAAAGCAGGTCCGGGCGCCGATCGAAATTCGCCGCGCCGCCATCGAGTCCTGTCTGATTCATGCCACCTGGAATGCAGCGAAGGAGTCGGACGCGAAGCCAACGGCATTCGATGCGGAGCAATGGCCCGTCACGATCGAGGCATGCCGACTCGACCCCGACACGCAAGTCCGTTCGATGTACATGAACTGGCTTGCCGCAGTGCGTCATCCCACTGCACTCGAAACGTTGAAATCGGCGCTGCACGATGTCGACCCCCGCGTGCGGACCGCCGCACTCGATGGGCTGGGGCAACTTCGGACGGACGAATCGCTGGCTGAGATCCGTGCCCATGCGGAACGGTCGCGGGACCTGCCGCGTGCGGCTGCGGTCCGGGCGCTTTCGAAATGGGGCGTTCCGGAAGTGGCTCGATTTGCGCGAGACGAATCGTACCTGGTTCGCCGCGCCGTTGCGGAAGTGATCGCATCGGTTCCGTCGGTCGAATCCGCCATGATCCTGCAGGAGATGCTGGTCGATCCGAACGCGGACGTCCAGCAGGCGGCGCTCAATGCCTCCACAGAGTGGCCCGATACTCTTGCCATTCCGCTGTTGCTGGAAGGAATGCGCGACAGCTCCGCGGAAACGCGCCGAGAGTGCCTGCAGCAACTCTCCAAGCGCCGAGACATCGGCCAGGTTTACAAGTTCGATGCGCCGCGCGAGGAACGGGCCCGAGTGGTAGCAGAACTCATTCAACAGCAGGACCTCCCTGCAAGCTATGTCGACAAGATCACCTCGGGCGGACTTCGAACAGTCGCGAAGGTCGATCAGATTCACGTGGATGAAGTTCGATTGATTGTGGCATCGGTCCTCGCCGGAGCTCAGGGGACGCCGGAGTATCAGAAGGCCGCCGAGCGGCTCTCCGGACTTGATGCCGGCGACGTCGGCATCGTGGAAGCCATGATGCTCGAAGATCCGCGCGCCCTCGCCGCCCCGGCGCTTCGCGAAACCATCGCCCGGCTGAGTCCCACTCACGCGGCGCTCGCCGAACTCGAGAGTTCGGACGTCGCCGTACGGCGCAAGGGAGCCTCCACGCTGGCGCAGCTGGGGCAATCGTCGAGCTTGAATCCGGTGGTCATTCGCCGAATCCGGGAGCGACTTGCGCAGGAGCAGGACCGCGTCGTCTGGCGCTCGATCCTGTCGGCGATTTCCAAAGACGCGGGGGACGAGTCGGCGGAAATTGCTCTTCTGGCAATCCATCATTCCTGGCCCGATATCCGCGTTCTCGGCTGCGAATACGTGGAACTGCACGGCCAGCCGCGCGAGGCGCTCTGGCTGCTGCCGCTTCTGGACGACCGGAACAAATCGGTGCAGCTGGCGGCGGTCCGCGCACTGGGAAATTGCCATAACCCGATCGCTCTCGACGGGCTCCCCGGGAATGAATCCGGGCAGAGGCGAGGGCTGAGGGAACTTTTGAGCAGCTCCGACAAAACTCTGCAGTTTGCAACGGTCTCGAGCATGAGTCGACTGGGAGATCCCCAGGGGATGCAGGAACTGGTGCGAATCAGTTATCATCAGAGCGCCCAGATTCGGGAGGAAGCGGTTCGCCAGATGGGACAGACCGGTCAGAGCCGTTTCGTCGGCCATCTGATCAGCCTCGCCTGGACCGAATCGCAGGACTCGGTAAGACGCTCGATACTTCAAAGTTTGGAACAGTTGGTTCCGGTCGATAAACGTCCGGCGGGCCTGGCCGGCGCATCGGGTTACGATTCGAAGATTCGGATCTGGGCGGCCTGGTGGCAGGCCTGATTGTGTCGAACTACTAACAGGACTACCGCGATGACCGAACAGCGCGATGACTTCCAGCTCGAATGGCACGGCAATGCCGTCGTGATTACACCGGCAAGCAATATCGAGGCGATGCGCTGGGACCTGATTGAACAGGCTGCCGAGATCGTGATGGCTCCGCTGCGCTCGCAGGAAGTGCCGATGGTGGTGTTCGACCTGTCGGACGTCAGCTACTTCGGGTCGGTGTTCCTCGCGCTGTTGCTCCGATGCCACAAGTTCGTGAAGAGTCGCGGCGGCGAGCTCGTCCTCTGCGGTGCAAGCAAGATGGCGACGGAACTGTTGCGCGTCACCGCGCTCGATACGCTCTGGGCAATTTACGACACGCGCGAAGATGCACTGGAAGCGGTCGCAAGCTGAGTCTGTGCGCCGGCCCGTGACGAAGAAAATCGGCGAGATTCATGTCTGAGGAACAGAAGCCCGCGCTCCCGAATGTGGCCGAATCGGACGTGTTGCCGACGGAGCATTCCTCCGAGCTGACGCAACATTCCGACCTGATCGACGAGATCAAGGAAACCGCGGATAAGCTGGCCCGGGACGGCGCCACCCGCGGCGACCTCAAAATCCTGAGCCGCGCGCTCAAGGAGCTGCGCTACGCCTTTAAGGTGTTCACTCCGTTCCGACGTCACCGCAAAGTGACGGTGTTCGGTTCCGCGCGAACTCCCCCCGCGCATCCGGCCTATGTTCAATCGATGGAGTTCGGCCGGATCATGGCGGAGAAGCGCTGGATGGTCCTGACCGGGGCCGGCGGCGGAATTATGGAAGGGGCGCACGTCGGCGCGGGGAAAGAAATGTCGATGGGGGTCAACATCATGCTCCCCTTCGAGCAGGAGTCAAACCCCGTCATCTCCGACGACGAAAAGCTCGTTCATCTCAAATACTTCTTCACGCGGAAACTCATCTTCGTCAAGGAAGTTCACGCCGTCGCCCTGTTCCCCGGCGGCTTCGGCACGCAGGACGAGGGCTTCGAGATTCTCACACTCGTTCAGACCGGCAAGCGCGATCTGCTGCCGATCGTCTGCGTCGATGAACCCGGCGGAACGTACTGGAAGTCGTGGCTCGAATGGATTCGCACCGAGCTGCTCGATCGTCGGCTGATCTCCCCGGACGATTTATCACTGTTCAAAGTCACCGACGACTGCAACGTCGCGGTCGACGAGATCATGAAGTTCTATTCCGTCTACAACAGCATGCGCTACGTGCGCAACAAGCTCGTGCTGCGGCTGCACCGTGAGCCGAGCGACCGCTTCATGGAAACGCTCAACGAGAAATTCGCTTGCATCGTGGAGTCAGGCCAGATTAAGAAAGTGGCGGTCCATCGGCTCGAGGCGGATGACGAGCATTTGAAAGATCTCCCGCGCATCGCGTTTCAGTTCGATCGCAAGAGCATCGGCCGCCTCAGGCAGATGATCGATTTCATCAATGACGAGCTGGGACGCGACGAGTAGTTGCCGGCACTGAGCGGCAATGCCCAATTGAACGCACCTTCACGGAATCGGCACCATGTCCGTCTTTCTCGGAATCGACGTCGGCACCAGCGGCACGAAGACTCTGGCGATGAAGGAGAACGGATCGGTTCTCGCAACGGCGACGTCCCAGTATCCGTTATCGACTCCCAGGCCGGGATGGTCGGAACAGCGCCCTGAAGACTGGTGGCAGGCCACAATTCAAACCGTTCGCAAAGTCCTGAAAGAGGGAAAGGTCAAGCCGGCGAGCGTTGCGGGAATCGGACTCTCCGGGCAAATGCACGGCAGCGTTTTCCTCGACAAGTCGAAGAACGTCATTCGACCGGCCATTCTCTGGAACGATCAGCGGACGTCGGCCGAATGCGAAGAAATTGAATCGCGCGCAGGGGGACGGGACCGGCTCATCTCGCTCGTGGCCAATCCTGCTCTGACTGGCTTCACCGCCCCGAAGATTCTCTGGTTGAGAAAGCACGAGCCGAAACATTTCGCGCGCGTCACACAGGTCCTGCTGCCGAAAGATTACGTCCGCTTTCGTCTGACGGGCGAGTTTGCAACCGAAGTCAGCGATGCCTCGGGCACACTGCTGCTCGATGTCGCGAAGCGCGCATGGTCGCAGGAACTGCTCGGAAAACTTGAGATCGACCGGGCGCTTCTTCCCGCGGTCTATGAGTCCGAAGAAGTCAGCGGCAGGCTATCGCCCGTCGTCGCGAAACAGCTCGGTCTTCCCGCGGGCATTCCTGTGGTCGGCGGCGGCGGCGATCAGGCGGCCGGCGCCGTTGGAAACGGAATTGTCAAACGCGGAATCCTGTCCGCGACAATGGGAACGAGCGGCGTCGTCTTTGCACACAGTGATAACGTCGAAATTGATCCGAAGGGGCGGGTGCATACTTTCTGTCACGCGGTCCGAGGGAAATGGCATGTGATGGGAGTCGTGCTATCCGCCGGCGGAAGCCTGCAATGGTTTCGCAACACGCTCGCGGAGAACGAGGTCGCGTTGGCGAAGCGGAAGAAGACCGATCCGTACGAGCTCATCACGGCGCAGGCCGCAGAGGCCCCTCCGGGATCCGAGGGACTCTATTTCCTTCCGTACCTTACAGGGGAGCGAACGCCGCACGCCGATCCGTTCGCACGAGGAAGCTGGATCGGTCTCAGCCTGCGGCACAAACGGGCGCACATCGTGCGTTCCGTCATTGAAGGTGCGACCTACGCAATGCGCGATTCGCTCGAGATCATCAAATCGATGAATATCCCGGTTCAGGAAATTCGTCTTTCGGGAGGGGGAGCGCGCAGCAAGTTCTGGCGACAGCTGCAGGCAGACGTCTACGGGCACAAGTCGGTCACAATCAACGCGGAAGAAGGTCCGGCTTACGGTGCGGCACTGCTGGCCGCGGCGGGAACCGGTGCGTATCGGGATGTCGTGGAAGCCTGTTCGGCGGCCGTTCGGGTTGTCTCGCGGACGGCACCCGCGGCAAAATCGAAGCGCCTGTACGATTCGATGTATCCGATGTATGGTCGACTCTACGAGTCGCTTCAACAAGACTTCCGGGACATCGCTGCCCTGGTGGATGCCAATTACAAATAGCGGCGGGCAATGGGATCCGGCGGCGGCCGGCCGTTCGCCGGAGACCGCCGCAAAATGAGCTGTTCCTTTCCGATTGCTTTCACGGTGAATCATGGCGGCTCTTTTCCTGACGGAAGATGACGTTCGCGAACTCGTCGATATGGAAGCGGCGGTCGAGGTCATCGAGGAGCTCTTCCGTCAATGGGGAGCAGGCGAAGCCGCGAATACCCCGCGCGTTCGCACGTCGTCCCCGGGGATCACTCTGCATTCCATGGCGGGAGCGGCGGCATACCTCGGAGTCGTCGGCTGGAAGCAGTATTCGACGACGCGAGGAAGTGCGCTGTTCCACGTCGGACTGTACGATTCGGTTCGCGGCGACATGCTCGCTTTGATTGAAGCGAACTACCTGGGCCAGTTGCGGACCGGCGCCGCAAGCGGCGTGGCGACGGAGTTCATGGCGCGCCCGGACGCTCAGTACGTGGGGCTGTTCGGGACCGGTCTGCAGGCACGAACTCAGCTCAAAGCGGTCTGCACGGTTCGTAGAATTGAACAGGTCGCCGTTTACAGCCGCGATCCCGATCGGCGTGCAAAATTCGCGGACGAAATGACCGAATACTGTGCGACGAAAGTCGTCCCCGTGCGCAGTCCCGAAGAAGCGGCGGCCGAAAAGGACATTGTCATCACCGCGACAACAAGCCGAACGCCGGTGTTCGACGGCCGCTGCTTAAGCGACGGCACGCATCTCAACGTCGTCGGATCGAACTACCCGATCAAAACGGAGATCGATGTTGCGACTGTCCGCCGGGCCGATTCGATCGTCTGCGATTCGATCGAACAGTGCCGCATCGAGGCGGGAGATTTTGTCGAAGCGATCGAGAGCGGCGTGACCGACTGGCGGCTGATGCACGAACTGGCCGAGGTCGTTACCGGTCGAGAAACCGGCCGTGCTCATCCGGAACAGGTCACGCTCTTCAAGTCGGTCGGTCTTGCCATCGAGGACGTGGCTCTCGGTGCTCACGTTCTGCGCAAAGCGCGCGATCAGGGCCTCGGTCGACCACTTCCCTTCTGACAGGGCTCGGCCGGCCGCTTACCAGGTCAGGCCGGTGCCGATGGTGAATCCGAGCAGGCTCAGGTCGAAGTCGTCCGAAATCGCTGACGATGTCGCCACCGCGTCCGGTGTGAACGATGTCGAGAACGATTCCACGGAGCCTCCATCGATGCTCCAGAGCTGATACTCGGCCGCGAGCCGGACGAACGCCGCCGCCGGCATGCACTTGAGCTCATGTTCCCACTGGGCACCGAGCTGTGTTTCAAAGATGTACATCGAGCTGCCGTCGTCGGAGACGGTGGCCGCATCGATTGTTGTCGAAGCGGATCCGACGGTCAGAGTTGTCGCCGTCGTCTGTACGGAATTCGACGAGTCTCCCCAGAGGACTGACCCGCGGACTCCCCAGAACAGATAGACGCAGCCCCAGCAATCGGAAATGGGAGTTCGACCGCCGATGGATGCGGTGAGACCGGTTCCTTCGAAGTCGATGTCTGAAATAGCCGTCGCCTGGAAGAAGTCGAGCGCGCCGTTCGCGATTCCCGCGACCGCGGCTGCGCCGCCGGCTTCCAGCGAGGCATAGCGGCCGCCGATGCCGAAGTTCAGTTTGCTTTCGTTCCAGCAGCAGGCGCGAGTCAATTCCCAGTCGAAGGTGTAAGCCTTCGTGCGATCAATCGAATAGCTTCCGGGGAGTCCGTCGAGACCGTTCTGGTCGAACGCGCGGAACTGCTCGTCCGAATCATTCAAATACCAGAAGCGCGTCAGGAATCCCCATTCCGCACCCTGCACGCCGAGCCAGAAGCGCGGCGCGAATGTGAGTCCGTCGAAGTCGATTTCCTCATCCTCGGAAATGGTGCGAGGAATGGTAAGGTCCGTGCCGGAAGCGGAGATGCGTCCCCCGCTTCCCTGCGGAGCGAGGAATGTCGCTTCGGTGCCGATCAGGAACGTGAAGCACGGCTGCGAACAGCAATCGTCGCACGCCCCCTCGCCGACGCACGCGTTCGGCGCGCTGGTGCAGCAACCCGTGGCTTCCGTTCCGCAGCTCGGCTTCTCGACGCACGCATCGACGAGCTGCAGAGAGGTTTCATCTGCCGTCATTGAGCTGTTCGTCAGCTCCGCCGGCTCCAGTTCTTCAAACACGCGACGTGATGGCTGCAGTTTCGCTGAGGTCCAATCGTCCTCCGCGGCGGCGAATTTCAGAGCTCCAAACAATACGGGCGCCGCGATGACCAGCCGCCACAATACTCGCTCGTTCATTGTCGTTCCCTTACCGCGAGGTTCACGTCCGCTCGAAAGTCGTCTGTCTGCTTCACCTGGAGAACCGTCTCCGCTCGCTTCGAGGGATCGAAATCTCCGGTTGGCCGAGGCCGAAACCGGGGAATTCGACGGCAAGTCCCTTTGAAAACAAGGCAGGTCCGGTTGCTGCGCATAATCCCGACGAAGGAATTAGCCGCAATTTGACTATCGTGAGGATCGTCCCGAATATGACGGTCGAAACAGCAATTAGGGCACCAGCCGAATAATCGATACATCCGCTAAAGTTTCACTCGGGCTGGAAAAACCGGCAGAATCCGGATTTCCCTCACCACCCGACGTTGCTTCGGCCGAACTATAGAGATGACAGAACTGTTCGTTCGGGGTGTGCCTGCTCGCTTCCGGCAAGAAGTCGAGGGGCAAGACGAGAGGCAACGCGGTTTCGCATGCCGATCTTCAGCACTCCCGGGCCACGTCTCGAGGCGGAGAGATTCGCCCCGGGAACTGGCCGGGTCGCCGTCGTGCGACCAGGAACATGCCCCGCAGTGCGAAACTCGGGTCCGTTCCGATCACCTGGAAAAATCGATCGCGCTGCTCTTCAAACAGAAAGCGCGATTCGAATTGCTGACGCGTAATCCTCGGCGGCTGGCATGGCCGCTTTGAGGTTGCGAATTTCTTTGAGACCGTTCGCTTCGGTTCGGACTCGTTCGAACTGTTGCCGGCGTTCGGTGTTCTCAGGGAGTTCCGCTTCCTGTTGGCTCAAACGGGGCCGATTTCGAAGAGGAAACGCGAAATGCAAACTGCTGCTTGGGTCAAGGCAGGCCGAATTCTCGACAATTGCCAGCGCGGGTTGATCGCCGCTGCGGCTATTGGTCTTGTTTGGGGAAGCACCACCACAAGCGCTCAGGCTGCGGACCCGGCCAAGCGCCGACCCGCAAAGCCCCGTTCCCAGGTGGCGAAGAAACTCGTCGTTCCCGATGAGTTGTTCTCTGAAACCGAGCCTCCGCTGGCTTTGCAGTCCGCCGTTCCGGCCGGAGGTCAGGCCGCTGCGAATCCGGCGGGTTCTGTTCGCCGTGCTGCGGCGGAGGAAACGCGTTCTTCGGTCGCCACGCCGGTGTCCCATGAGAGCACCGCCGCGCCGCGCAAATTCCAGGCAACGGCAGAGCGGCCGATCAGCGCCGTTCCGACCGTGACCGAGTCGGCCCCGGCGACGGAGGAATCGCCCCGCTGGGTGCTCCGCACCGTTCGTTACCGCGGCGGCGCGACCGTTGAGGAAGAAGTCCTGCCTCCGAGACAGCCGCTGGGACGGGTGATGATTCCCACCAGCATGACACAGCTACCGCCGCCGGCGCCTCCGGAAGAGGGAAGCGTTCCCGCGACCCCGTCCGCCACGCCGCCGGCCAACACGGGCGCAACGCCCCCCGCCGCGACCGTGGCGGAAGCGGAGAAACTGGGGGACGCCGCGGAAAGCAACAACCTGCAGTTCCTGCGAACCCAGGCCGTGCTTCTGGAACCGGGGCAATGGCAGTTCGACTGGGGCCTGACGTACAGCGTGCTCGACAATCACTTTCCGACGGCCATCGTCGACGGCGGCGGCGATGTCGTGGGAGTCACCGATACGCGCGTTCGGCAACGCCAGCTCATCGTGCCGCTGGCACTTCGCTACGGCTGGTCCGAGAGCATTCAGCTCTTCACGAATCTGCCGGTCGGCTGGGCGAACACGGAAGTGTCATTGGGGGGCATTGATGAAGACAGCAACGTCGGCGGCCTGGGGGACATCGAAGCGGGAGCGAGTGTGCTATTGAAATCGGCGACCGAACCGTACGGCGCCGACATCATCGCAACGTTGTCGTTTTCGGCTCCCACCGGGGACGCCACCCTGCCCGCATCCGCACTCGATCCGGCCGACACGATGGGTGAAGGATACTGGTCGCTTTCGCAGAGCTTTCTGTTCGTGCATACGATCGATCCGGTCGTGGTGTTTTACGGTGTCGGATACCGGCATCGCTTCGACAACGACTTCGGCGACGACATCCACGCCGATCCGGGAGAGGAATTCAACTATCAGCTCGGTACCGGATTCGCGGTCAATCCGTGGATCACTCTGAGCGGCTCGGTTCTGGGAGCGTATCTCACCAACCTGGAAATCAACGGGCACGATATTGAAGGGACCGACCGCGACCCGATCCGGCTCCGGCTCTCCCTCACGGCGGCCAAAGGGTGCTGCATTATCGAGCCCTTTGCGGAAGTCGGCATGACGGAAGATGCGGCGTCGCGCGTCGGCGTGGTGTTCACGTACTGAGAGCCCGGATGAGCGTGAATTCGACCACGGCGAATTCTCGGAGTCGAACGATGCGGAACTCTTCAGAAATTCGGTCGCAAAGTGTCGGATGGTCGGCTGCCGCCGTCATTGCGATCAGCCTGCTTCCGACAACGGCCCAGGCGCAGTTGAGAGCGCCGGTGCGCGATTCCGAACGGATCTTCCAGCGAAACGTCTGGAGCTGGAAGGAGCTGCGCGAAACGAATGTCGTCATGCAGAAGCGGGACTTCTCCTGCGGAGCGGCGGCACTCGCGACAGTAATTCAGTTCTACTGGGGTGACCAGGTCACCGAGCAGCAGATTCTCCGTCAGTTCGATACGATCCAGACTCCGGACGAAGTGCGCGACCGGATCGAAAACGGCCTCACGCTGACCGACCTGCGCAAAGTCTCCGTGAAGATGGGATATCTGGCCACGATCGGG
>JBFWWA010000015.1:0-18827 GCA_050246455.1 Planctomycetaceae bacterium | reverse complement strand
GGATAGTCGGCTCGGCCAAAAGTGCGCGAAATACGGCAACACCCGGCCGTTCGCTGCGTTTCTTCGGCACCACGAAGTCGTACTGTTCTTCCTGCAGAGGAATGAAGCCGAGGTTGTACATCCGTGCGACGGTGTCGATCGCGACGCCCCAGTCGGCCCGTCCGCTGCTGACAGCCGCCGCGACGGCATTATGCGACTTCGCCTGCACGGCGTAGCCGTGGGGTTTTTCGCCCGCGAGCAGCCGGTCGATCAGAATGCGCGTTCCGCTGCCGGCATTCCGGTTCACCATGGTGCATGCGGAGTCGGTTGCGATGCGCTGCATGAACTCATCGGTCGTCTTTCCGGCAAACCGTTTGTCGTCGGCTCGGAACACGATTCCCTGCATCCGCCGGTAGCCGGGAATGAGTTCCAGATCGTCCGATAGAAACGGCCGGTTGTATTCGCCGGTCTCGGCATCGAGCAGATGGATGCCGGCGATGTCGCATTCGCCACGCTTCGCGGCCGCGATTCCACCGGTGCTGCCGACATACAGCGATTTCGTGGAAACGCCGCGCCGCTGCAATTCACCCAACAGCAGATCGAGCCCGACGCAGTGGCTGCCGATCACGATCAGTTCCGCAGGGGCAATGGAGCGGCCGAGCAGTTGCACCTCGACGTCGCTCCCCGCATCGACAATTTCCGTCTGCGGCGGAATGGTGATGAAGCCGTCGGCGTTGCTGAAAGTCGTGACCGAGCCCGATCCCTTCCCCATCGGGTAGGCGGCGAGGCCGCTCTCTCCCTTCACGAGAGAAACGAGCAGGAACTCGGTCCGTCCCCGTTCCGAATTCACGCGCAGCGGCAGCTCGGCCTGCACGGTCTCGCGCGATTCCTCAGCGCGCCCCGCGAACGCACGGATCACCGGCGCGACGAACTCGTGAAAGGTGAAGATGGCCGAGGTCGGAAATCCGGGAAGTATCACCACCGGCTTGCCGTCGTGCACGGCGAGACAAATCGGCTTTCCCGGCTTGAGCGAAACGCCATGCGCCACGATGCCGGGGCGGGTGATCTGTTTGCTGATGACGCGATACGAAAGATCCCCTGCTCCCTTCGACGTTCCGCCGGAAAGGAGCACGACGTCGCACTTGAGGGCGCGCTCCAGACCGCGGAGCAGCTCGCCCTCGTCATCGGTCACGATGCCGAGCGGGACCGCTTCGCCGCCGAGTTCTTCGACCGCGGCGGAAAGGATCGCGAGATTCGAATCGTAGACGCCGCCGGGCGGGAGGGCGGTTCCGGGGGGGACGATTTCATCGCCGGTTGAGATGATCGCCACGCGAGGCTTACGGAACACGTCCACTTCCGCGAGCCCGATCGCCGCCAGCACACCGATCTCGCGCGACGTCAGCCGGCTGCCGGCACGCAGGACGGTTTCCCCCCGCGCGATGTCGGTCCCCGCGAACGTGATATTGGCACCCGGAGCGACGGCGCGACGAACTTCGAGCGTTCGCGCGGAACCGGATTCGACCAGTTCCGTGTCTTCAATCATGACGACGGCGTCCGCTCCGCGCGGCAGCATTCCGCCCGTCGCGATGGGAGTCGCGCTGCCGTGCTGCACGGCCAACTGCGGCGCGATGCCGGGAGCGAGCACTTCCTCGTTGATTGTGACGGCGCGCGGCGTTTCTTCCATCGCCTCGAACGAATCGGCAGCGCAGATCGCGAAGCCATCGACGTTCGAGCGATCAAACGCCGGCACGTCGACATCACTCAAAATATCGGCTGCCAGCACGCGCCCGAGCGCCGCCGCAAGCGAAACAGATTCAACGCCGACCGGCGCGAGCGTCAGATGGCGCTGAAAGCGTTCGGTCGCCTCATCCCTTCCGATGACGTCGAGGAACTGCTCCTGCCGGCTTGCACTCGTAACATCGTGCTTTTTCGGCATGACTGGCTTCCGGATTCAGTGGGTCGGGCTTCAGGCTGAAATTCACGCGGGCAAACTCTCGCGAAGCCGACGATTCGAGGAATTCCGAGACTTAACGGCTCAACGGGAGCCTCGACTTCCAAAGAATCGTTCTACCTGAAGTCTGACCACCTGAAGCCTGCCACCAAAGTCTTAGCCGTTCCAGCGCGACTTCATGAACGCGAGTCCCTTTGTCGCCAGGTGTTCTTCGTTCGGGAACATCTTGCGCCAGATCTTGGTGGCGGCGGCCAGGTCCGGGAGCGCGAGGCCGAAGGCTTCGACCATCATCCAGCCGTCGTATTTCACTTCTTTGAGGGTGCGGAAGGTGGTGTCCCAGTCGACGTGCCCTTCACCGGGAGTCGAGCGATCGTTTTCGGAAATGTGAACGTGCACGGTCTGGGCGATGCAGTCGCGGATCGCCTGGGCGATGTCTTTCTCTTCGATGTTCGCGTGGAAGGTGTCGTACATCATCCGCAGATTCGGATGGTTCACTTCGCGGACGAAGCGCGCGGTATCGGCTGCCGAATTGAGGAAGTAGCACTCGAAGCGGTTGAGGTACTCGAGCGTGAGCATGACGTTCGCCTGCTTCGCATGGTCCGCGAGTTTCGAGAGGGTCTCCTTGCCGTACTTCCATTCGTCCGCGGTCGGCCCCTGCCCGGTGAACTCGCCAATGGCGGAGTGGTACGGTCCGCAGAGGTGGGTCGCTCCCATTGCCGCGCAGCAATCGACCGCCTGCTTGAGACGATTGAGCGCCGCGGCGCGAACGGAGGCGTCGGGCGAGATCGGATTCGCTTCTCCGTTCGAGATGGTGACGGCGGTCCGCTCCAGGCCGATCTTGTCGAGCGTCTTGCCGAGCTTCGCGTAGCGGTCGACCGTGAGATCGAAAATGGGAATCTCGACGCCGTCGTACCCCCAGGACTTCAGTTTGGACAGAAGCGGATCGTGTGACTCGTTGACGTCGGTCGTCCAGAGCAGCATGTTCATACCGTACTTCATCGATGTCTTCCTCAGTTGAGTGCTTCTGTTGTTCGATCGAGCGATGTCGGCGGCGCGGTCCGACCGCGGACTCAGCGGAACATCGCGAACTGAAAGTGCGTTTCGGGGAGCAGCTCGCGCGAGCGCGGCTTCACGATCGCCCATCCCGAAACGAGGACCTCTTCGATCTCGTCCGGAAGGGGCTTCAGTTTGATCCGCCGCATCACCTGATTCAAGCGATACAAGAGCCGTTTCGGGTCGACGTAGTCGCGCAGGAACTGCTCGCGGCGGAAGAGCGGCACCAGCGGGGCGATCCGTTCGGTCGGTGTGCGAGACATCCGGTTGACCGCGGCCTGGAGCCGGTCCGGGTCGAGCCGGTCGAGTGCGTCGTAATACGCTTCGAGGAGTTGCGGATGCTCGTCAATCAGCACGCCGTCGAGCAGCAGCTCCGTGGCGATGTGCCCGAGGAATCCGGGCCGGAATCCATCTTCCGGACCGAGTGTCTGGCGAAAATGGTGGGCGACGCTCCCCGCGATCTCGACAAAAGCCCGGGAGCGGTGAAACCAGTGGTCGTCGTGCAGGTGTTGCAGAATTCCACTGGCAAGGTCCGCTTCGATCGGGTCTTCACTCTCGGCCAGCGGCAGAACTTCCCGGGAGCGGAGACGGACGGCGCGGTCGGCGACGGAAAGCCAGTCGGGGAGGGCGGTCCCCGCCAGAAACCACGGCCGGTCGGTGAAACGCATGCCGTGGGCAAAGTAATTCATTCCGGATCACTCTCCTGTTGCCGTAAGTCCCTACATTGTGCAGAATTCCTGCCGGATGCGAAAGTGGCGCGAACGTGCGGCTCGAGCGCTGCGTCCTTCTCAATGCCTCCACGGAAACATTCATGACCGTTCCCCCGCTCCGAATCATCGTCGTGACCCGCGACCAGACGCCCCGTATTCAGAACGCTTGGGGAGAGCTCAAACGATTCCTTGACGGGCGCAACGAAGTCGAAATTGTCGCGGCCGGGCAGGCGGAAGATCTCGACTTCGAGACGCTCGAAGCGGACCTGGTGACGGTTCTGGGGGGCGACGGCGCCATTCTTCGCGCCTGCCGTCAAATGGGGACGCGACAGCTGCCGATTCTGGGCGTGAACCTCGGCCGGCTCGGATTCCTGGCGGATCTCTCTCCGGACGAGTTCCGCGAGAACTTTCCGAAGATTGCCGCCCGCGAGCTGCAGGTCGTCGAACACCTGATGTTTGAATGCAGCCACCAGCGCGCCGACGGGACCGAAGCGATCAACCTCGGCCTCAATGAGGTCGCCGTGCATGCAGCGGGTGCACTGCGAATGCTCGATATCGCGCTCGAAATCGACGGCGAAAGGGTCACCACGTACAGCTGCGACGGGCTCATCATCAGCACGCCGGTGGGCTCGACGGCGCACAGCATGTCGGCAGGGGGACCGATTCTGCGGCAGGATCTCAAGGCGTTTGTGATCACGCCGATCTGTCCCCATACCCTCACGAACCGGCCGCTCGTCGATCGGGCGGGATGCATCTACCGGCTCACGTTTCCGGAGGTGCCGGCCGGTGCGATGATTGTGGTCGACGGGCAGATCAAGCGGCCGCTCAACCCCGACGACGTCGTTGAAGTGCGCCGCGCGGCGGTCACGTTCAAGCTCGCGAAGGTGCCGGGGTTCAGCTATTACGCCACGCTCCGTCGCAAACTCGGCTGGGGGGGCCAGTCGCAATCGCGGATGTCGTGAATCGGGGAATTGGTTGTTGATTTGCGCAGAATGCCGATCTCTCGCAAAACAGCAGATTTGCCCTCCCCAGTCCCTGCGAATTTTGCTAGCATCCCCCGGCTTCCCGCAGTCTTCAGGAATGATTTCTGGATGTGCGCCCCACGGATGGCGGCGCCCTGTTTCGTTTTCACCCGACGTCAACTTCTGACTGGATCAACGACGGAGTTTTTGAATGGACTCAAGAACTGCTCGCGGCCCCTGCCGCAACGACGTGCCCGAAGTCTCGTACACGCGAACGTCGTTGGCGGTGCTTCGAGTGGCGATTTTCGGCACTCCCCTGCTCTGCCTGCTTGCCCCGACACGCGCCGACGAACCGGCCGCTTCGCGGCAGCCGGTCGAAGCGGTTCGTCCGGTCGTCTCCCAGAGCGCGCCGGAGGCTCCGAAGTATCTCCTGCAATACAAGTTCCGGCCGGGGCAGGACGTCTATTACCGGACCGTCCACACGACCCGCATCACGACACAGAAGAACGAAACTTCGGAAACGACACATAACGATTCCAACGCGCTCAAGCATTTTCGCGTCGTATCGGTCGATGCGAACGGCACGGCGGTGCTCGAATCGTATCTCGACAAGGTGAAAATGTCGTACCGCTTCGGCGACAACCCGGCCATCCTCTTCGACAGCGAATCGAGTTCCCCGACCCCGCGCGGATTCGGCGAGATTCAACTGTCGATCGGCCGGCCTCTGTCCCGAACGACCGTCGAGCGGAATGGAAAGCTGAAAACGATTATTTCGCTGGCCGAGCAGCGCGAAGGAGCGCCGAAGGGAGCTTCCGACGATCGATCGCGGAATTTCCTGTTCGAACTTCCGAGCGAGCCGATTGCCGTGGGCAAGGAATGGCTGGAGAAGCTGACGGTCAAGGTGCAGATTTCCAAGGGGCTGACGAATAACGTGGTATTGCTCCGGAAATTCAAGCTGGAATCGGTTGAGAACGGCCAGGCGACAATTTCCGTGCGCAGCGACCTGCTCACTCCGACGGATGATCCGCACATTCTGGCCCAGCTGATTCAGCGCACTCCGCGCGGATCGTTCGTCTTCGATATTGAACAGGGATTGATCACGCAGCGAACAATGACGACGAACAAGACGGAAGTGGGAGTGATGGGTCCGAACAGCGCGATGCGGGCGCTCAGCGAGCTCAACGAAAAGCTCGCGCGCGGTCCCGTCGTCGCGGAGAAGGTTTCTCTCAACAACTCGCCGAAAGCCACTGCGACCGAATGAATGAGCCGCTCGGGGAATTGACGCCGATTCCGCAGTCGAAACGCGTGGAGATTTCCGCGCAGATGCGGAGCCTCCTCATCGCCGCTCGACGCATCGCCGTTGAAAACGACGCCGAAGCGCTCGTGATTCTCGCGGAGCTCCCGTACGACTTCGGGGCAATCAAGCGGTACCTCCGCAAGGTGCGGCTCATCGTCGCTTCCGACAAGCCCGATGTGCAGCGCGCCGCCCGCGAGGACGATACCGACCTCGTCCCCCTGCTCCATGAGCCGCAGACGAGGCAGTTACAGCTCAGCCAGGCATTGCTCGAAGCGATTGCGGACGACCTGCTCAAATCGGGCGACAGAATCGTCGCCCTGTACGCCGTCTTCGAACGGGTCAGCGTCGACACCATCAGCCTCGTGAACCTGGCGGAGCATCTCGCGAAACTTACCGCGCGCGATCTCCGTCGGCTCGAGACCGAAGTTCCGCTCGAAACATTGCGCATCGTTGTCGATCTCGCGGTCGAGATCGGCCGGGAAGGCCGGGAAGGCAAGCCGGTCGGCGCCCTCTTCGTCGTCGGACATCATCGGAAGGTCCTCGCACTCTCGCACGAGCAGGTTCACGATCCGTTCCGCGGCTATCCGCAGAAGGAACGGATGATCCGCAACCCGCGCGTCCGCGAAAGCATCAAGGAAATCGCGCAGCTCGACGGGGCGTTCATCATCTCGGCCGATGGAGTGGTCCAGGCGGCGGGCCGAAACCTCGACGCCCCGGCGAAAGGGATCACCCTTTCGAAGGGACTCGGCTCACGCCACTGGGCTGCCGCCGCGATTTCAAAAGCGGCCGGCGCGATTGCGATTGCGGTCTCTCAGTCGACGGGAACGGTCCGCATCTTCCAGAACGGCGTCGTCGTGCTCCGCATCGAGCCGATGGACAGCGCCATGAAGTGGTACGACATCGACGTCGAACCGCCGCAGCCGATGGACTGAGTCTGCAACCGGACGTGCCCGGTGTTATCGACTGGCGCTCTTCTCGAGCCCGTTCAGCAAGGAATCGATCCGTTCCAGCTGACTGGTGAGGTAAGTGCGGGTTTCACGCAGCGTCGCTTCGTTCGTCGAGTCGCCGGACCGCGGATCCTCCGGCAATGCCAGCGGTTCGAGCGCCGATTTCGCCGAGTGTGCGGATTTGGCAGGAGCGCCCGCCTTCACCGGCGTTCCCGACTGCTTCTGCAAGTCGCGCAGCCGACCCAGCAAGTAATCGAAATCGAGCGGCTTCTGCAGAATCTCGAACACGCCGAGCGCTTCCGCCTCGGTCAGACGGGCAGCGTCCTTCTTTGCGATCGTCGCTGAGGAACGGAGTGCGGTCATCAGGAAGAAGACGGGAGGGGGCGCGGCCCCTTGATCGTTCAGTCGATCGACCTTCTGAGCGGCGCGAAACAGATCGACGCCGTCCATGACTGGCATGACCAGGTCGCTGATGACGACTTGAATCGACGGATCCGAACGGAGCATCGTCAAAGCATCGCTGCCGGATCCCGCGGTGGTCACCACGAACCCTTTGTCCGACAGCCGGTGCTGGACCAGATGTCGCACACAGCCGACGTCATCCACGACCAGAATCTTCATCATTTCTCCGCTCCCATCGCCTACGGAACAGCGAGCGCTCTGACATACCCTTCGGCGTCTCGAGACTGAAGAAGCTTAGTTCATCCATGGAGGGAATCACCTCGCGCTGCCGTTTTTTGAGCGATGAACCTGACTCCTCTTCGGATTTTGAGGGGTGCACAACCGGCACAACCGTCACGGGCGGAGCGTACTCAGGGAATACACTGAAGCCCAGATGAGAGGATTTCGCCCCGTCAGTGCGCGCGGGATTCAACTCCGGGGTGCAATCGACTGCCAGTCGCCGGTATGCCGCTCCTGATCCCGGCGAATCGCGGCTTCGCGCTGGCTGCGCGTCGATGCATGGAGGTTGCGGAGGAGACGTTCCTGAGCCGATGTCAGCTCGCAGTTCCTTCGACCCATTCCGGAACCGATGACGCGCAGGCTCTTCTCGATGTCGTCCCCCTCCTGCAGTCGTCCGTGTCCGACCCGCGCGAACGAGGGAACATATTTCGGCAGAAGCTCGCCGCTCGGAAGAATCTGGCACATCACGCCGATGGCGGAGCCGGTGTTGAAGAGAGAGCCGATCGCGATTTTCGTGTGGTCTCCGTAGAAGCAGCCGACCTTCATCTTGCCGCTGTCGACCATCGTCCCGTCGATCGGCACGCGAACCGAGGCGTAGTCGTTGCGAAGATCGCTGTTCGTGCTCTGCGCGCCGATGTTGACCCAGGGGCAGACATAGGAGTGCCCGAGAAAGCCCAGATGGTACTTGTTGACATAGCCGTGCAGGATGGAGCATTCGACTTCGCCGCCGACGCGGCATTCGGGGCCGATGGTCGTCCCTTCCCGGACATGGGCGCGCAATAACCTGCTGCGCTGCCCGACGTAGCAAGGACCTTCCAGCTGCGTATAACTTCCAATGTGCGCCCCTGCTTCGATCCAGATCGGCCCTTTCCGGGCGTCGAGCACGACGAAGGGATCGACGACCGCCGCCGGGTCGATCACGACGTCCTGCGGCGGCCCGAGAATTGCCGGCAAGGTTGCGTGCGCCGGCGAAAGAGGCGCGCTACTGGCTGCGAGCCGCTCGTGAAAATCGATCCCTAGCTGCACGGAGTTGTGCTCGACGAGATCCCAGGGGCGTGAAAGTAGCTTGCCGTCGGCCGGCACGAGTCGCTTCGTGCGCGCGAGCCGCGCAATTGCGGCGTCGCGATGATGGTCGGCCAGAAGCGGAGCTTCGAGCGGCTCCACCGTGAGATAGACGACCGTATCGTCGATCACTCCGGCTTCGTCGGGGCGAATCTCGCGGATCGGTCTTGCGCCTGGAATCCAGCGGCCGTTAATGAAGAGCGTGGGACGTTCCGTCAGCCAGGCCTCGTCGTTGACGTGGGCCTCGGGTTCTTCCTCGCGGAACACCTCAGCCAGGTGGGGCCTGATGAAAGCCCCCCAGTCGGAAACGGCACGCGTGCGAATGATCCGTTCGCGCAACGAGAACTGGCCGCAGACCAGCTCGAACACGGGGCGCAGAATGGAAAGCGGGCTGAAATCCGCCGCCGCGCCGTCCTCGTAAAACGCGATGCGCACGTCGGGCCCCCTTCCGTGGGGAGAAGTACGTTCCAGGGCGCTCGGTGGGACGCGTCCCTTCGGCCAGTGCGCGTCCACGCGAACTATATCCGCGAAGGGGACGGCAGAGAAGACGGAGATTGGCCCGGGATTTCAGACCTTGGCGGCGACGGCCGGCGTGTACACGGCGGATTTGTACTGCTTGTTCCGCTCGAAGGCAGTCGTGAGGCCGAGGACCGTCTCGGCGGCCCCGAGGTACAAATAGCCGTCGGGCCGGAGCTGTTTGGCGATTCGTTCGAGAATCTGCTTCTTGGTCTGATTCTGAAAATAGATGAGGACGTTGCGGCACAGAACGATGTCGAACTGGCCTAGGCGCGAGAAATCGTCGAGAAGATTGAGCTGCCGGAAGGAGACGCGTTCTCGAATCTCATCCTTGATGCGCCACCCCTTTTCCACCTGCTCGAAGTATTTCATCAACAGCTGGATGGGCAAGCCGCGCTGCACTTCAAACTGGGTGTAGAGAGCGGCCTCGGCCCTCGCGAGAGCGGTGTTGTCGATATCCGTCGCGACGAACTCGATGCGCCAGTCGCGGATCGACTGGAAGTGTTCCGCCATGAGCATCAGGAATGAATACGGTTCCTGCCCCGTCGACGAAGCGGCGCACCAGACCCGGATCTGACGGACGGCCTTTCGCGCGGCGATCAGCTCCGGCAGCAGGATTTCGCGCATCTCCTCGAACGGCGTCTTGTCGCGGAAGAACGACGTTTCGTTCGTCGTCATCGCTTCCACGACCGCGGAATGCAGGCGTTCATCCTTCCGGTTGCGGAGTTCGCGCACGAGCTCTTCGATGTTCGCAAGACCCCAGCTCTGCGCCAGCGGGATCAGGCGCGCATCGACGAGGTACTCCTTGCCCGGTCCGAGCGCAAGCCCGGACTTCGTCAGCAGGAAGTTCGAAATGTATTCGTAGTCGCCTGGATTCATGAAGTCGCTCGAGATGGACCGCCGACGGCCATCGATGCCGGGGCGAATTGCATTGCATTCAGATCCGAACGGGTTCCAGCCCGCAGACTCGTTCGATCGCCGGGGCGATCATGCTGATCGGCAATGTTTCGTGGGCGAGCTGCTCGCGGACGACGGCACCGGGCATTCCCCACACCACGCTGGTCGCCTGATCCTGCGCGATGACGTATCCCTGCCGCGCGACGATTGCGCGCGTCCCTTCAATCCCGTCTTCACCCATTCCGGTCAGCATGACCGCGAGCAGCCGGTTGCCGTACCAGTGCGCGGCCGACCGGAACAGCGGGTTCACGGAGGGGCGGCAATAATGCTCGGGGGGATCCTGGTTGAGAATCGTCACCATGGCGCCCGACTGTCTCTCGACCTGCACGTGGAAGTCGCCGGGGGCGACGTAGGTATGATTCGCTTCAATCTTCCCGCCGTTGACCGCTTCGCGGCACGGCCTGCGGGTGTCCTGCTCGAGATGCTTTGCCAGCATCGGCGTGAACATCGGCGGCATGTGCTGCACGATCAGAATCGGGAGCGGAAAATCGGCGGGGAGAGCGCTCAGCACGGTGGTGAGGGCCTTCGGCCCGCCAGTGCTCGCGCCAATGACCACAACCGCCGGCGGGACGATCGGCCGTGGGGACGATGGGGGCTTCACCGGCGTCGGTGCGTGGATTCCCTGATCATGCCCGCCCAGTGCGCGGATCATGGGGACAAGATCGCGCACGAGCAGGTCGATGCTCTCGGTAGTGCTGCGTGCGCTGGGCTTCGCGATGCAGCCGGCTGCACCGAGCGCCAATGCTTTGACCGTCGTCGATGCTCCCTCATAGGTGAGGCCGCTCGCCATGACGACGTGCACGGAGGGGAACTCGTCCTGGATGCGTGCAAGAGCGGTCAGGCCGTCCATCACCGGCATTTCGACGTCGAGAACGACGACGTCGGCCTTGTTGCGGCGCAGCCATCCGAGCGCCTGCTCCCCGTGCATCGCGGTTCCCGCGACGCGGATTTCGGGATCCGTCTCGAGCGCCCGCGCGAGCAGGCCACGAACGACGGCCGAGTCGTCGACGACGAGAACACGAACTACCGAGTCGCTCACAGCACACCCGTTTCCTGAAGCTTGTCGCGGACGATATCTTCCGTGAAAGGCTTCATAATGTATTCGTTCGCACCCGCCTGAATCGCTTCCACAATTCGAGCCATGTCGTTTTCGGTAGTGCACATCACCACGACCGGCTGAACGGCAAGAGGCTCTTCGCGCAGCCTTTTGAGGAACGTGATGCCGTCCATGACCGGCATGTTCCAGTCGAGCAGGACGACGTCAACGTCGGGATGAGCGCGGATTACGTTGAGCGCTTCCTCGCCGTTCTCGGCTTCGAGAGCCTCGAAGCCGAGCGCCATGGTGCAGCGGCGTCCCATGAGCCTGACCGCTTTGGAATCGTCGACCAGCAGAATTTTTTTCATGGGAACATCTGGAGACCAGATCTCGCCGGAGAGAATTTGAAGTCGATGGAAAAACGAATGCGATCGACGGAACGTTGTGCGGTCGAAAACGTCCGCCGCACAACATCCCGTCGATCGCGAGAATCCGCGTGTTAGATCGCCCGCATCCGCTTGAGGAATTCGGTCGTTACCGTGTCAAGATTCGTCGACTCCTTCGCGAGACCGTTCGCCGCGGTGAGAATATCCGAGGCGCCCCGTCCCCCCTCTTCCGCCGCCTGGGAGACTCCGGAGATGTTGTTGGTCACCTCCGCCGTTCCCTTGGCCGCTTCGGAGACGTTTCGGGAAATCTCGTTGGTCGCGGCGGTCTGTTCCTCGACCGCGCCGGCAATCGTCGTGGCGATCTCGTTGATCTTGCGGATGCTTTCGCCGATCGATCCGATCGCCGCACGCGCTCCACCCGTCGCCGACTGAATCGCGGAAATCTTCTGGCTGATTTCCTCGGTCGCCTTCGCGGTCTGTCGTGCCAGCTCCTTCACTTCATTGGCGACGACCGCAAAACCCTTGCCTGCTTCACCGGCGCGGGCCGCTTCGATGGTCGCGTTGAGTGCAAGCAGGTTGGTCTGCTGGGCGATCGACGTGATCACTTTCACGACCTGTCCGATCTCGTTGCTCGAATCGCCGAGGTCCTTGATCGTAATGTTCGTTCGTTCCGCTTCGGCGACCGCCTGAGAGGTCATCTTCGACGCTTCCTGGACGTGCCGCGCGATTTCCGCAATGGAGCTCGAGAGCTCTTCGGCCGCCGAGGAAACGGTCTCGACGTTGCGGGTCGCTTCTTCGCTCGCCGCAGCGACGACCTGCGCCTGCCGCGCGGTCTCTTCCGCAGTGGCCGCCATGCTGCGCGAGCTCGCCTGCATTTCGGTGGCGGAGGATGTGACGATCTGCACGACCCCCTTCACTTCGCGCTCGAAATCGTCCGCGAGGCGCACCTGATCGGTCACGACCGACCAGCTCACCATCGGTCCGAGATACTGCCCCTGCCGATCGAGAATCGGCGAGACGAGCAGGTCGAGCGTTTCGTCGCCGATCTTGATCTTCGCGCGGTGCGGCAGGTTTTTCGGATCGCCGAGCATCCGCCGCTGATGTTCCGGATTCTTGTGGAAGATATCGATCTTCTGTCCGATGAGCTGGTTCACCGGTCGCGGCAGCAAGTGCTGCAGCTTGGTGAGCGTCTTCACCGACGCGGGGTTCATATAGACGAGTTCGAAGTCGCGATTCGCCAGCATGACGTTGACGGGGATGCTGTCCATCATGTTCTGAATGCGGACCATTTCATCACGCGCGACGACCGCCTGCGTGATGTCGGACGCGAACTTCACGACTTTGACGAGCCGGCCAGACTTGTCCTTGATGGGGAAATAGGTGGCGTTGATCCAGATGACCTTGCCCCCCTTGGCGATGCGCATGAACTCGCCGGACCACGATTCGCCGCGATTGAGCTTCGCCCAGAATTCTTTGTACTCGGCGCTGTTGCGATACGACTCTTCGACGAACAGGCTGTGATGCTTGCCGCGGATTTCGTCGAGCGTGTAGCCGAGCGCGCCCTGGAAATTCTGGTTCGCGGTGACGATGGTGCCGTCCATCTTGAACTCGATGACGGCCTGGACCTTGCTCACGCCTTCGATCTGGGCGGAGTAGTCGTAGCTTCGTTCTTCGGTGAGCACCCTTTCGGTGACGACATCCCAACCCTGGAAGAGGCCGATGCGTTCACCGTCGCCGTCGACGACGGGAATGAGATAGATGTCGAGCCATTCGTTCTGGAGCTGAACGCGGACGCTGGTCTGATGCGTCGTCACCGAGCGTGCCGCGGTTTCAACTTCCGGAAGGACCTTGTACAGGCGTGAGACCGGTCCGCCGACGAACTCTTCCGGCCCGAAGCCGAGTTTGTCGGAGAGCTGGCGGATGACCTGGTGTCCCTTTCGGTTCAGGTACGACACGGTTCCGTCGGTCTGCACGAAGAACTTCGTGAGCGGCGCGAACTCGACCATTCCGTAGAACTGATCGAAATTCTGAGACCCCCGCGTCGGGGAAGCATGGCTCGAGACTTTCCGGGGGGATTCGATGGACATCTTCCGATTCTCCTTTGGTGCGGGGGGTTCCGCGGCCCGGCCCCGGTGGCTGTCCCGAGAACCATCATTCGTTCGGGTTTCAGCGGTCGTGTGTGCGGAGACTGTCGCCGCATGCCCCACCGCCGCCAGTTCGTGTTCCGTATCGCGGCTCGCATTCGCTCCGGCGAGCATCAGAGTTTTCACGGCGCCGAGCGCTTCGCTCCAGGCGGCATTGAGTTTTTCGTTCCAGGCGGGCCCGGCCACTTCGGCGAGCGTCGCGAGCAATGTTTTTGCAACCGGTTCGTAGTGCGGCTCTTCGATGCCATATTCCGCATGCTGCGCACCGAGTTCGTGCAGATACTGCGAAAGCCGCTCCGGCTGTTCGAGCGACTTGACGATGACCGCAATCGACTGCACGAGCTTCCAGCGCTGCTCCGAGAAATCGGTCTCTTTGAAAAGTGGCCGAACCTGCGGATAGTCGGCGAACAAGCGCTCGTAGAATCGCGCCGCGAGGTGATCCGCCTCGGGTGCGACGAGTTCGAACGATGTCCGTAAGGCTTCGACGTCAAGCGACACAACACGTATCCGTATTCAGATCAAGACAGTTTCAGAATTGCGGGGACGTTAAGGATGATGAACAGTCTTCGTTCGAGCCGGAAGACGCCGAGCGTCACCGATTTCCAGCGCGCGTCCAGCGTGTGCGGAACCGGCTCGAAGGGCTCGCCGGCGATGTCGATCACGTCGCCGACTTCATCAACGAGGAGGCTGAAAGATTCGCTTCCCTGCCGCACGACGACATTCATGCTCTGGCGATCTTCGGACAACGGGGAAAGCCCCATTCGCTCTCGCAGATTGACCGCCGTCACGATCTGCCCGCGCAGGTTGAGCAGCCCGGCGATCTCGCGGCGCGCCCGGGGCGTGCGTGCAATCTTCTGCGGATTGAGCACTTCCTGAACGAGGTTGACCGGCACACCGAGCAATTGCCCGTCGATCCAGAACGAAACGTACTGGTTCGTCGATTCGAGATGCCGATCGACCGCGCTTCCGGTCGGTGAGGCCATTGTGGCTGCGCCTGTCATGCACTCACCCCCATCCTCGATCCGGCATCGTTGCAGAGCGCTTCGATGGCACTTGTCAGCTGCTGAGAATTGAACTTCGGCAGGAAGCGGTCGAAACCGGCTTCGAGCGCGCGGGCTTCATGTTTCGAGACGGCCAGCGACGACAGCGCGATGAGCGGCAGAGTGCGCGTGTCGGTTCGTGCGCGCAGCTTGCGGGCAAATTCGAGTCCGTCCATCTGCGGCATTTCGATGTCGGAGACGATGACGTCGAACTTCTCGCCATGCTCAATCTGCTCGATCGCCTTGCGGGCGCTGTCGACAGCGACGACCTGATACCCTTCCGATTCGAGGGCCGTCGTCGCGAGCTGGCGGAAGAAGAGCGAATCGTCGAGCACCAGGACGCGAAAGACCCGGTTGACGTCGCGGGCGCGATCAAACCATTGCGGGTTGACGCGCGTGACGTAGTAATGCGTATCGATGACGTCGGTGGCACGTCCGTTGACAATCGCCGTTCCGAGGACTCCCGGGCGCTGCGACTGCATGCGGATAATAAGCCGCTCTTCGACGATGTCGCGAATCTCGCGCACCATGAGCCCCATCGACTTCTGCCCTTCGGAGAAGACGATGACCGGCTGCGGCTCGGGGCCGTCGGCAAGTCCGCTGAATTCCTGCACCGGCTGGAGCGGGAGCAGATCGCCGCGGTACTGGACGACCAGCTTGTCGCCGCTTCGCTCGATGCTCTTCCGGGGGAACTCCTCGAGTCGCGCCACAAGCGACAACGGCACCGCCATTGTCGTGTCGTCGCCGGCATCGAAGAGAAGCAGGCTCGTCGTCCGTTCGTCGTTGGAATCGCCCGTTATGTTCTGCTTTCCGCCGTTCGCGCGGCTGTTCATGCCGCCGAACTGCGAGGCGATTCCCGCCACGTCGAGAATCATGATGACCCGGCCATCGCCGAGGATCGTCGTTCCCTGGTAGATGTTGATGTCTTTGAGCAGGCTTCCGACCGGTTTGACGACGATTTCCTCAGTGTCGAAGACTTCGGAAACAATCAGCCCGAACTGCTCTTCGCCTACCTGAACGACGACGATGTTCACGTCGTGCTGGTCTTCGTCCTCGTTCTTGAGGCCAAGCGCTTCATCGAGATGAATGAGCGGCAGCAGCCGGTCGCGGAGCCGGAAGACTTCGTTATCGTGAATCTTCTCGATCCGGCTCCGATCTTCCGCGGCCAGTCTGACGAGCTCGACGACGCCGAGCTGCGGAATCGCGAACGACTCTCCGCCACTTTCGACGACGAGCGCCGAGATGATCGCCAGCGTCAGCGGAATCTTGATGCGCACCGTCGTCCCCGCGCCGGGAACGGAGGAAAGGTCGACCGTGCCGCCGATCCGCTCGATGCTCGTCCGGACGACGTCCATGCCGACGCCGCGTCCCGAAACCGAACTGATCTGATCGGCCGTCGAGAATCCGGCATGAAAGATGAACTGCAGAATCTCGTTGGGGCTCAGCTTTCCGGCTTCCGCATCGGAAACCAGGCCCTGCTGAATCGCCTTGCGGAGAACTTTCTCGGAGTTCACGCCGGACCCGTCATCCGTGATGCAGATGATGACGTGGCCCCCTTCGTGATACGCCTGCAGCCGAATGTTGCCGGTTTCCGACTTCCCGGACGTACGGCGCTTCTCGGCGGATTCAATGCCGTGGTCCGCCGAGTTGCGGACCATATGCGTCAGAGGATCCTTGATGGCATCGAGAACGGTGCGGTCAAGCTCGGTTTCCGCACCGATCATTTCGAGATCGATCTGCTTGCCGGTCACCTGGGAGAGGTCGCGCACGAGTCTCGGCAGTTTGCTCCACGCATTGCCGATCGGCTGCATGCGGGTTTTCATCACCCCTTCCTGCAGGTCGGTGGTGACGCGGTTGAGGTGCGAGATCGGCGCCGCATACTTGGATTCATCATCGCCGCGCGAAAGCTGCAGGAGCTGGTTGCGGGTGAGGACGAGCTCTCCGACGAGATTCATCAGACTGTCGAGAACATCGACGTTCACGCGAATCGAGAGGTCGGCAACGCTCTTCTTTGCGTCCCCTGCGCCGGAATCATCTCGCGATTCGACGGGGTCCGCTCCTTCGTTGTTGATCGGCGCGGCCGGCGCACTCGCGGGTGCCGGCGGAGTTTTGTCTGCAACGATCGGCGCCTGGGAGACGATCGGTTGCGGAATCATCGGTGCAGCGGGTGCCGCGGCAACGACCGGCGTCACGGCAGGCGGCGCCGGAGTTTCCGTCCCCCCTGCGAACGCGTCGAGTTCCGCGATCAGCGACGAGAAATCTCCCGCCGGCTCCTCGCGCGTTGCTTCGAGCCCCTGGAGCAGTTCTTTGATAACGTCAACGGCGCGGAGCACCAGAGAGATCGCGCGCTGCGTGACTTCAATCGTGCCGTCCCGCATGTGGCCGAGCACGCTCTCCGCGGAGTGCGCCACCGAGCCGAGGCGGGTCAGGCCGATGAATCCGCAGGTCCCCTTGATGGTGTGGACCGTCCGGAAGATGCTCGCGAGAAGCGCGGCGTCCTTGGGGTTCTTCTCCAGCAGCACAATTTCGCTGTCGAGTCTGCCGAGGTTCTCCCAACTTTCTGTGAGAAACTCCTGAAGAATTTCTTCATCCATATCTGCAGGCGTCCTCCGGGCGACGTTGAGAGAGAATTCTGCCGAAGGAATTCGGCCAGCAGTGGATTAAAGCGGAGAGGCGAATTGGGGGCTTTCTGAGCGCACGCGCCACCACTCGGGCCGACACGCGCCCCCTGCCCCACCAGTACTATCGACATTCACTTCAGGCTGCTTGAGAATCGGAAATGGTGTTCAGGTGGGGGAGGGATTTGCATGCCGGGACTGAGGACGGCGTAAGATATGCCCCCAGATTCCGGTCGTCGAAACTCGGAGTTCTGTGCCATTTCGCTCGACTCAATCTGGGCGAATCGCCGGGCCGGCAGATGGTTGTCGGGGTTTCGTCCGGCGAGTACAATCGCGCGCTTAACAGAACGTCTCTCCCCGACGCTCGTGAATCCGCAGGTGGACACAAGGGCGCATTGCCCCGCTGACACGGTTTGCCCGGCGCGTCAGAAGCTGCCGAGAGGCTCGGCGGCGTCAGAGACCTGGTCAATCGATCGTCAGAACATTCAGTGAAGGAGTGGGTACCGTGGCTGCAGTGAAAGTTGGAATTAACGGTTTCGGCCGCATCGGCCGGATCACTTTTCGAGCACTCGTCAGCCGTCCGGACGAATTCGAAGTGGTGGCAATTAACGACCTTGGCGACCCCAAGGCGCTCGCCATGCTGCTCAAGTACGACAGCGTCCAGGGTCGTTTCCCGGGCTCGGTTTCCGTCGAGGGATCCGATCTGATCGTCAACGGACGCAAGGTTCGGGTCTGTGCGGAAAAAGACCCTGCGAAATTGCCCTGGAAGGAACTCAAGGTTGACGTTGCTCTCGAGTCGACCGGTTTCTTCACCGGCCGCAAGACCGACAGCAAGCCGGGCTACGACAGCCATCTCGACGCCGGCGCCCGAAAGGTCATTCTCTCGGCTCCTGCGAAGGACGCACCGGACCTTACCGTCGTTCTCGGCGTGAACGACAAGCAGCTCTCGCCTGAGCACAAGTGCGTCTCGAACGCGAGCTGCACCACCAACTGCCTCGCTCCGATGGTGAAAGTGCTGCACGAGAAGTTCGGCGTCGAGCAAGGTCTGATGACGACGGTCCACGCTTATACCAACGACCAGCGCGTCTCGGACCAGCTGCATTCCGACCCGCACCGTGCTCGCGCCGCAGCGATCAACATCATTCCCACCTCGACGGGAGCGGCAAAGGCGGTCGGTCTCGTCCTTCCCGAGCTCAAGGGGAAGCTGACCGGCATTTCGCTCCGCGTTCCGGTCCCCGCGGGAAGCATCACCGACCTCGTCGCCACCTTGAAGGCCGATGCCTCGGTCGAGCAGGTCAACGCGGCGATGAAGGAAGCTGCCGAAGGTCCGCTCAAGGGAATCCTCGAGTACACCACCGACCCGATCGTCTCGAGCGACGTCGTCGGCAACACCCACAGCTGCGTCTTCGACTCGTCGTGGACCACCGCGATGGGAACCCGGATGATCAAGGTCCTGGGCTGGTACGACAACGAATACGGCTATTCCAG
>JBFWWA010000014.1:0-18833 GCA_050246455.1 Planctomycetaceae bacterium | reverse complement strand
GCGCCGTCCCCCGCGAAGTAGCACCCCTTGATTTCCGAGAAGTACGTCCGCACGAACCGTTCGTGGTCGCCATAGAGCGTTCGGAGCATCGACGGCCAGGGTTGACGCATCACAAGCAGGCCGCCGGCATTATTGGGAAGGCTTGTGCCGTCCTTCGTGACAATATCCGGCACGATTCCCGGGAGCGGCTTGGTGCAGCTTCCCGGTTTTGTCGCGGTGACACCCGGCAGCGGGCTGATCATGATCGAGCCGGTTTCCGTCTGCCACCACGTGTCGACGATCGGACAGCGTTCGTGACCGATCACGCGGTGATACCACATCCACGCTTCGGGATTGATCGGCTCACCGACTGTTCCGAGGAGGCGGAGGCTCGAAAGGTCGTACTTCTCCGGCCACTGGTTCCCCCACTTGACGAAAGCGCGGATTGCGGTCGGGGCGGTGTAGAAGATGCTGACCTTGTACTTTTCGATGATCTCCCAGAAGCGCCCCTCGTCCGGCCAGTTCGGAGCGCCTTCATACATCACGACCGTCGCGCCGTTGGCGAGCGGACCGTAGACGGTGTAACTGTGACCGGTGACCCAGCCGATGTCTGCCGTGCACCAATAGGTGTCGTCGTCCTTGAGGTCGAAAACCCACTTCGTCGTGAGCATCGTGCTGAGAAGATATCCGCCGGTTGTGTGCAGCACTCCCTTCGGCTTTCCGGTGCTTCCGGATGTGTAGAGGATGAAGAGCGGATGCTCGGAATCGAGCTCGACAGCGTCACATTCCGCGGTCGTTCCCTGCATCAGCTCATGCCACCAGTAGTCGCGGTCGGGGACCATCGTGACGTCGCAACCCGTGCGGCGGACGACGACAACCTTCTTCACCGAAGGTGAACCGGCGAGACTCTCGTCGACAGTCGCCTTGAGCGGTACCTGTTTGCCGCGCCGCCAGCCGGCGTCTGCGGTGACGATCACTTTCGACTGCGCGTCGTTGTTGCGATCGCTGATCGCTTCGGCGCTGAAGCCGCCGAAGATGATGGAATGCGTCGCACCGATGCGCGAGCAGGCGAGCATCGCGATTGCGAGTTCGGGAATCATCGGCATGTAGAGGGTGACGCGGTCGCCGGTCTCTACGCCGAGCTTCTTCAGCACGGCGGCAAAGCGACAGACTTCGCGGTGGAGGTCCTGGTAGCGGAGGACGCGGGTATCGCCCGGTTCGCCTTCCCAGATGATGGCCGCCTTGTTCTTGCGCTCCGTGGCCAAATGTCGATCGAGACAGTTGTAAGAGGCATTGATCCTGCCGCCGACAAACCATTTCGTATCGGGCATCTTTCCGTCGAGCACTTTGTCGAACTTCCGGAACCAATGCAGGTTCGCGGCCATCTCCCCCCAGAATCCAGAGGGATCGTCTTTCGCGTACTGCCAGAGGCGATTGTATTCGTCCTCGCTCTTGATGTGCGCATTCGCCTGAAACTCCGCGGGGGGCGGAAACTTCCGCGTCTCCTGCAGAACGCTCGTGATATTTCCGGTGGATGGCGTGGTCATGGCTCGATGCTCCTCAGTGCCGGACGACGATGCGGCGCGCAAGTCGCATCAATGTGTCCGGGTTATGCGCGAAACGGGGCCGAATCTGCGGCGCTCAAACGGGACGCGGTTGGTCACCGCGCGCCGGATGGACAACGAGCGAAGTGCGGAATGAACGAACAGGTCCGCCGAGCGCGTAACGTCCGCCGCGGAAGATGCCGTCGATATTAGCGCGGCTGGCGCACGGTGTCAACAAGCCGATTCACCTTACGGTGAACGGAATTGCGGCGACGGGCCGGATGTTTTGCGCAGTCCGAATTCTTTGCGCAGCAATCCGCCGGAAGGGTGTGGGAATTGCCGTTCAGCGATGCGAATACCGCATCCGCGAATCGAAGAGAGGAAAAAATGGGGAACTACCGGACAACGCGATTGTGCTTCGCTATGCGATCGTAATCCAACTTCTCTGAGTCCGTGCTGAGCCATCGGTCCTAGGCTGCCCGTTCGCATCGTGGTGGGAAATGCGAATCGGGAGTCAAAACAACCTTTGTCGCCTTCCGTATTGGCACAAGTTGGCTGTTGTCCGGGAGTTCCCTGAATTGCAGCCGCCTCGACGAATCTCCGACCGGCTTCCTGCGTGCGAACGCACGTGCGAACGAAGCAAGGGTCATTGAGTGATGACGGCTTTGAAATCGTCTGCGTCACAAGATGCGGGCAATTGCATCGAGCGCAAATTGCATCGCAAGAGTAGCTAGGGTATCGACTCGCGCTGCGATGTCAACGTTGCAGTTTCGGAATTGTGAAAACTTTTACGGCGCGAAAAAAATGCGCACAAAAAAAGACTTGCACAATGCAAAACAATCACTCACGAGAATGCGCGAGCAATTACGTCGACAACGTTCCCTTTGACGAAGGAACGCCGCTCTGTCGAGGATCAATGGCAACTGCCTGGCGCATTGCGCGGGCTGTCGCCTTGAACATTCCTTCGGCGATGTGATGGCTGTTCGAGCCGTGGTGCAGCACCAGGTGCAGGTTCATCAGCGCGTTCGCAGAGACCGCTTGCCAGAACACGTCAACGAGTTCCGTATCGAACTCGCCGATCTTCTGTGACGGAAACTCCGCACGCATTACGAACCATGCGCGTCCGCTCAAGTCGAGAGCGGAAGTGACGAGCGTTTCTTCCATCGGCAAGGTCATGCTGCCGTATCGCGTGATTCCGGACTTGTCGCCGAGCGCGGATGCAATCGCCTTGCCGAGACAGATGCCGACGTCTTCCACGGTGTGATGAAAGTCGACATCGATGTCTCCCTTCGCATCGACTTTCAGGTCGATCAATGAATGCTTCGCGAAAAGCGTGAGCATGTGGTTGAAAAAGCCGACGCCGGTGTCGATCTTCGCCTGGCCGCTGCCGTCGAGATCGATGGAAAGCGTGATGTTCGTTTCGGCCGTCTGCCGACTGATCGATGCGGTTCGAGATCGGGGCTCGGACGATTTCTTCGCGGCGGACATGGCTGTTCCAACGTTTCTGATCAGTTCCAAACCGGTGAATTCGCCGCGGAATCCGCGGGAAATCGCTCCTGCAATCATAGGTGGGAGCCGGGCGGACGCAACTCCCGGGTTGCGGCAAATCCCTTCGGGAACCGGCTTTCGACTCCCCGGTGCCAGTCACACTTGTTAAAGCGGGACGAGCGAACGAACGACCGGCGGCAAATGCGGCGTAATCGATTCGTTCGGACCGGCTTGGATCGGGCCGGCTCCTGTCCGGAAGGCATTCAACTTGTCGGAGGACTGCCGAAAAAGGCGTCGAGTTCTTTCAGCAGGACGGAGATCTCCGGGTCCGTTCCCACGGTGATCCTCAGACCGTCGAGCAGGCGGTCGGGGGTGTGCACGACTCCCGGAAAACGCATGTAACGAACCAGGATCTTCCGCGACTTGAGGAACTCGTAGATCTCACGATGATTCTGGTTCGGGTGCGTTGCCCAGACGAAGTTGGCCTGGCTGTCGACGACGTGAAATCCGAGGCCTCTCAGTCCGGCATTGAGCCGTACGCGCGTTGCGCGGATCTTTTCGACGTTTTGCCGCATCCATTCTCGGTCTTCGAGAGCCGCCGCCGCAGCGGCCAGAGTGAGCGTGTTGCAGTTGTAGCTGTCTTTGACTTTCCGCAGTCCTGCAATGACGTCAGGATGCGCGACGGCGAAGCCGAAACGAATACCCGCGAGACTGTACGATTTGCTGAGTGTTCGCGTGATGATCACGCGCTTCCCTTCCGTCGCCTGCAATAGCTGTGCGCCGGGGGGATTGTCAGCGAAGTCGCAATAGGCGCCGTCCGAGAGAAGCATGCCTCGCGGTGGAATGAGTGCTTGCAGATCCGCATCGCTCCAGAGATTTCCCGACGGCGAATTCGGATTCGGCACAAAAACAAGCTTGCTTCGTTCGACGATCGGCCGCGCTAACGCGTGATTCCAGGACCAGTCAGCGTTGAGAGCTAGCCGTTCGTGTTTCGCCCCCTGAATGTCGGCGAGCGTTTCGTACAGGATGTAGCTCGGATAGGGATAGGCGACGAGTTCCCCCGGATCGACGAACGCGCGTGTAACCAGAGTGAGGTTTTCGTCACTGCCGTTGGCCGGCAGGACCCATTCGGGGTCGACACCAAGCTGGCCGGCGATGATCTTGCGGACGCGCGTTGCGAGCGGATCCGGGTAGATGTTGAGCCGTCCTCGTGCCGCCTGCTCAATCGCCGTGGCGACAGTCGGGGAAGGGGGATACGGATTCTCATTGGTGTTGAGCTTGATCCAGCCCGATTCCTGCGGCTGCTCGCCGGGGGTGTAACCTTCAATACGCTCGATGTCAGGACGAAACAGGCTCATGCAGGGCGATCGCTTCGGTTTTGACGCAGGATGGTGGGTCGTTCGGAAAGTCAGAATATCAGACAGTTCCGGCGGGTGTCGAGTTCGCAGAAGAATGGAAGCGGGGTGGCTGGGGCGTTCATCGATTCTGATTGTTTGCGAACCCCGACGAGTAGAGACTTGGTACTCCGCTGCCGCAAAAATACCTCGGCCCCAGTTTCGAACCATTCGCGCCGCTGGGGCCGCGGAAGCCGTTCAGCGAGTGCGAGTCTATTGAGCGCCCCGGCCACCCCGCCGTTGCCCACGAAAATTCACGACTGCCGGAATTGCATAGCACGGGCACAGTCCGTCGCGCACAGCGAGCAGTTGACGGATCCGGATCCCGGCTTCACGATGAGAGTACGATGCAACATCAAACGACCAGTCGAGGCGGCGAGCATTGCCGCGCGATCACCGCCGACCGGCTGATCCTCGACGGAATGCTTTTCCGTCCCGAAGTCGTTGTGCCGAATTTGCCGGTCGATGTGTTCCTGCTGATCCACGGCACCGGCAGCAATTTCTCGGCGACCGGCGTGCTCGAAGCCTTCACTGCGGAGATTCTGGCAAGAGGTACTCCGGTGCTCCGCGTCAACACCCGCGGGCACGACCGCGTTGCATCCATTCCGGTCGATGGCGGCGGCATGCGAAACGGTGGGGCCGCCTACGAAGTGATTGACGAATGCCGGCACGACATTGCCGCATGGCTCGAGCTGCTTGCGGCGCGTGGACTGTCGCGCGTTGCACTGGTCGGCCACAGCATGGGGGCGGTGAAGGCGATTTATTCGCAGGCCCTGGAGCCGCATCCCAACGTCAAATTGCTCATCGCAATCTCGCCGCCGCGATTCTGCCACGCGAATTTCATGACGCATCCGAAAGCGCAACCGTTCCGCGACGATTTTGCACGGGCATCGCAGCTCGTCGGGGAAGGACGTGGCGAAGAAATGATTTCGGTGAAGCAACCGCTTCCTCTGGAACTCACCGCCGCCGGGTTTATCGCAAAGTACGGTCCGCACGACGACTACGACATCGTGAAACATTTGCTGAGGCTGACAGTGCCGACACTGGTGATGGTCGGCGACGAAAGTGTCGCATACTCGCCGGCGTTTGATAGTTTGCCGGAAACGCTCTCGAAGATCGCTGCTACGCAGACATCGCTGACGTTCGAACTCGTGTGCAGTGCGGATACAAGTTATCAGGCGTGTCTCGATGTGCCGTTCACGATTGCGGCGGCGTGGCTGAATAGGGGCTCTCAAACTTCGAAGTAATGTGCGGATCACCGTCAGACGTGTGTTGCTCGCTCGCTTCCGCGACGTCCTCGAAGCCGGTTAACTCCATCCAAGTGCGTACCAGCTCGAGATTCTCTCGGTCCGGGCCGTTAATTCGGATGTGGTCGACGTCGAGATATTCGATTTCGTATTTTGTGTCGATTCCGAACCGCGGATGCGAGCGCACGTCGCTCGCCATGATCAGCAGCTGTAATGATCCGCCTTCAGTGAACCAGTGTCCGAATTCCCGGACCGTTTGCCCGTTTCGCTCGACGATCTGTTTGTAAAGCCCTTCGATCGGCCCGGATTCGAATTCGACTAATACGACGTTGTCGCCGGCGATTCCGCGCCAACGCCCGACCGGAGTCTCTGGCGACGCCAGCAGTTTCACCGATAGCGCGAATCCCTGAACCTCACCAGTCGTCTCAAACGTGGAATAAGTTACGGCTCCGGCTTGCGTTTCGATCACAATTTTATCTGAGTACAAGCCGAACAGCGAGAAGCCCATAATGCCGATGCAAAAACAAACGGCGAACCATTTCCAGAACGACGACTCGATGTATATCCAGGAGACGACGGCAATCGCAGCGAAAGTGAGGCAGACGAGGATTGGAATAGCGAGTTCCCTCACTTTTTCCGCCCGAATGTCAACGATCGAACGCAAAGGGTATCGCGCGCTTATGGTACCGAGCTTGTCATATTTCGCGAGAAGCCCCGGTCCGCACATCAGCCGGGTCTTCGGCAGCCTCAACAGCGGTTCGTCGTTCATGGGACTTGCTCTCTACGCGCGAGTGGATCGGATGCCACGGCAGCAATTAGAACACCGTCGACTGCCGGATACACCAAAAAAGTCTCGTGCGCCGCAACGAGGTCAGAATAATCGTGAGTCGTCGTCCGGATCGTCGGCGGGTTTTGCAGCGGGTGGTTCAGTGGCGGGCGTTTGTGATTTCGTCGACGGTTCGCTTTTCCTGCTGCTCGCCCGTTTGCGGCGACCTGCGCTCGGAGCGTCCGACTGGTCGACGGTCGCGCTCGCGTCGAATGGTTTCGTGATGGCGTTGCCGCTGGCGTCGAAGCCGCTGAGGATGGCGATCCGCTGCTCCGCCTGCTCGAGCGTCCGGTAGCATTGCCTGAGCAGAACGATCCCGCGCTCGTACCGCTTCAGCGAGTCTTCGAGGCCGAGCGAACCTTCCTCGAGCTCGTGCGCAATCTGCTGCAACTCCGCAAACGATTGCTCGAACGGAGGAAGTGCGTCGGACGCGGGGCCGCCATCGTCATTCGTCGCCATGCTCTTCACTACTCCAGATTTCCGGCAGAATCGTTAAGGAACACAGATTGCCTGCAATGGCTGACCGGAAATCCTTGCTTTGACCCAATTCGATTCCGGGGCACGGCGATCCTTTGCCCAGGCCACCCCGATTGTGCGCACCCGAATGAAATAATTAAACCCGCTCCGAATCTATCTGGTGAATTCCCGGACGTCCGCGGCACCACGGCTGGGATTACCCGGGGTTATCCTCCGTGCTGAGTGTCGAAATTGCTTGTCGATGATTCCACTCGGCTCGTCACTGTTCCGCTGTCGAGAACGGTTTCGATCACCTCACCCGGTGCGACTTGAGTCGCGTCGCGCAGCACGACGCCGTCCGTTACCTTTCTTGTGATGGAATAACCCCGGCCGAGAACGTTGAGCGGACTGAGTGCATGCAGCGTCTGCGACAGGGCATCAACCTGGTGTCGTAAGCTCTCAATCCGCCGAGCGAAACGTCGGCTGATTCCTGAGCCTAGCTCGTCGAGACGTCGTGCATAATCGTGAACTTGATCGTAAGGCCGGGTGAAGATCCGTCGTGTTGCGATGGAATCGACCCGGTCCCTCGCGCGCCCAGACCGTTCGCGGAGAGCGGATGTCATCCGCTGAGCCGTGCGGGTCAGATCGTTGAGAATCTCGATCCGGTTGGGCACCACGATCTCACCGGCTTCGCTCGGAGTGAGTGCTCGGACGTCCGCCACGAGGTCGGCGATTGTGACGTCGATTTCGTGTCCGACCGCGCTGATAACGGGAATTCTGCAGGCGACGATCGCCCGCGCAACGACCTCTTCATTGAACGACCAGAGATCTTCGAGGCTGCCGCCTCCACGACCGGCAATGACGACGTCGACGTTCGGAATGCGATGGACGTTTCGAAGAGCGTCGGCAATCTCCGCCGCGGCTCCCGCTCCCTGCACTGCGACCGGAACCAGAACGACATCACACCCCGGCCAGCGGCGCGTGATGACCTGCAGCATGTCGCGAACGGCGGCGCTGGTGGGGCTCGTGACAAGTGCGATGCGCCGCGGGAATTTCGGAAGCGGTCTTTTCCGCGCGGGATGAAACAATCCTTCCGCTTCCAGTTTGGCCTGTAGCTGCCGGAACGCGAGCTCGAGCGGTCCGAGCCCGCGCGGCAACAGTTCTTCAACAATCATCTGGTACGAGCCGCGCGCTTCGTAGATCTCGATTGGTCCGACGGCAACGACGTCCAGGCCGTCGTGAACATCGAAACGGAGCCGTGCCGCGGCATTCCGCCAGAGAATTGCGCGGAGCTGCGAATGTTCATCCTTGAGTGTGAAGTAGTAGTGACCGGAACCTGCGCGCGAGCAGCTTGAGATCTCGCCCCAGACGGCGACGTGCGGAAAGCTCGCCTCGACAAGATCTTTCAGCTCCCGCGTTAATTGGGAGACCGAAAGAATCTGTGGGGCAGGTGCCAGGGCATTCATGCGACAATCCGTGAGGCGAGCGGGAACCACTCAGCCGAATGCAATCCGTTTCAGATATTGAACCGCGCGGGCGACATCGCCGGGCCGATCGTCCCCCTGTGTGCGATCGACAGTCAACCAGCCCGGATAACCCGCCTCGTCCAGGAGCGCGAGAAGTTCATCCCAGGCGACCTCGCCGCGGCCGATCGATACTTCCACGCCGGCATCGGCGTCGCGCACGGCGTCACGTGCGACAACATGCATCACTCGCGAATGAAAACTGCGGAAGCCCTCAGACGGATTGACGCCCGCCATCACGAAAGCTGCCGGATCGAAACTGAGGCCGACCGGACCGTCGGTCACGGCTTCGATAACCCGTAGCATCGGCTCCGGCTGATCAGCCGATGGCGAGAGGGCGACCGTGACCCCGACATGATTCCCGTACCGGGCAAGATCGTTGAGGATGCCGATGAGAATCTTTGTCTCATCGGATTCGGGTTCCTGGGGGATTCGTCCTGTCCGAACGGTGACGACGTTCGCATTGAGCTGTGCGGCAAGCTGCATCGCTTCGCGGAGCGCCTTGAGGCGCAGCTCGAGGCGATCCATGTCGTGGAGAGGCCGGCGCGTCGGAAAATCGAGCGCCACAACCGATAGCTCCAGCTCGGAGGTCATGTGCAGCAACTGCCGTCGGCCGGTTTCCGACAGCTCCCCCGGCGCGAGTTCTTTGCGGGCATCGAGCATCAGGCCGGATACGCCGATTTCGGCGGCACGCCGCAGCGACGCTTTGAGCGGAAGCTGTAACGCCCGAGTGGCGACAGCGAGACGGAGTCGATTCATATTGTTGGGAATTTCTGATAATCCAAACCGATTCGCCGTAGCCCACTCACCTCGGGCCCCTTTCCGCAACGCACAGCGGGGTAGGCAAGATTGGTACTGGTGAGACACTAGAACCGGTACAACCGGACCGAATTACCCGGCCTTCTGGACCGGCATGCCCGGTTCGACTGCAACGGTCCACGTCGCCGTCCAGCAGGGACGGATCGGCTGTCGATTATGATTCTCAGGATCCGTATCCGCCTTACTCCCGGCGCGCGCATGATACTCGCATCGACTGCCGCCATCTACCTTGCCTGCGCTGCCGCTCTCGCTGGAGAAATCCAGCACGATCCATACGACGGTGCAGTCGAGGTCGTCGCGTATACATTTGAAACGAATGAAGATCTGGATTTCGACGGCCAACCCGACGGCTGGACCCGCCGAAAGGGAGAGAACTTCCCGAACTACGTCAAAGCGGAGATCGACGAAGAGCGGGGGCACGGCACGAGCAAGCGGAGCCTGAAGTTCGAAGTTAACGGCGGTGCGGCCGTCATGTATTCACCGCCGGTCCACATCGATTCGCTGCATGCCTTCGTTTTCCGTTGCCGTGTGCGGACGCAGGCACTTCAGAATAACGCGGCTGTCATTTCCATCTCGCTGCTCAATTCCAAACGGCAGCGGATTCAGAGAGTGCTCAGCTCTCCGGTAACGGGAAGCCATTCCGATTGGGTCGAGATTTCCCTCGGTCCGATTGCACCTCTTCCCGACGTGCGTCTCCTTTCGATCGGCTGCCATCTCGTTCCAGGAAAGGGTGGCAATGACATTCGCGGCGCGATCTGGTTCGACGACTTATGGGTCGGCAAAGTGCCGCAGCTTTCGCTGGGCAGCAACTTCCAGACTCAGTTCCGCGAGCCGAATGCGAAGGTGAAGGTCGCAGCGCATGCAACGGGACTCGACCCGCAGCGCACCTACACACTGCACCTTGAAATGTTCGACGCGAACGAGAAATCGGTGGCGAGCGCCGTCTTTCCGCTAGTGCAACCGAAGGTGGATGCGGCGGAAGGGGGAGATCAGCATCAACCCGCTCCGCGGGCTCCAGAACCAGTGCAGTGGGAACTTCCCGCGCAGCCTCACGGCTATTACGAGGTCCGCGCCCTGCTCAAGCGCGATGGCGTTTCGATTCTCGATAATCAAACGTCATTCGCAGTAATGGACCGCTTTGAGTACGGTGGCAACGGCGAGTTCGGCTGGGCGATCGATCGGGCTGATCCGACGATTCCACTCGACGAAATTGCCGACGTCGCACGACAGGCGGGGATCAACTGGCTGAAGTTTCCGCTCTGGCAGGCGGTGCACGCGGATGATCAGGAATTCCCTCGTCGAATCTCCGACTTTTTTGAGACGCTGACGACACGCAACATCACGCCGGTAGGATTATTGAATTGTCCACCCTCGCAACTTCGCAATCAGTTCGCGCGTGACTGGAGCGGCGTGAGCGAGATCTTCACGATGCCCCCGTCATTCTGGTACGCATCGATCGAGAAGGTTGTGGCGCGTTACTCGTCCCAGGTTCGACACTGGCAGCTCGGCGGTGATGACGATGCGAGCTTCATCGGCATGGATACCCTTCCGGCAACCGTGGCGACGGTCAAGGCCGAATTTGACCGGATCGGTCGTGACACGCGCATCGGTATTCATTGGGACTGGCAGACTCCGATGCCGACGCGCGCCGAAATGCCGGGCTCGTTTCTCTCGATCGACAACCGGACTCCGCTGAACGGCGTCCAGTTGGCCGAGCGATTAAAAGCAACCGCAGCGGCCGATCAGCCCCGATGGGTCCTGCTCAAACCTCTCCCCAAAACGGACCACACGCCGGAAGAACGCGGTTCCGATCTGGTCAAACGGATGGTTGCCGCCAAAATTGGCGGAGCGGAAGCAATTTTTGCGGCGAACATCTTTGATCCGGACACGGGCCTGCTGCAGTCGGGCGGGTCACCGCGGATGCTGTTCCTGCCCTGGCGGACGACGGCGCTTGCTCTTCAGGGCGCGGAATACCTCGGCTCGTTCGTTTTGCCCGAGGAAAGCGAGAATCACGTTTTCGCACGACGCGACGAGGCCGTCGTCGTGATCTGGAACAAAATTGAGGTCGAGGAAGACATTTTCCTGGGTGAGAACGCCGTCGTGATGGATGTGCTCGGTCGCAAAGTGGCGGCATCAGCGGAGGCGCTTACGGGACGCGCCAAACTGAAAGTCGGGCCGAGTCCGCTCGTCGTCCGCAACTGCTCCGAGCCCCTGGCGCGCTGGCGGCTTGCACTGCAGTTCGAGAAGGGGGGGCTTCCGAGTAAAACCGGCAAGCAAAAGGAATCGATCCTCGGAGTCAACACGTTTCCGCAGGGCGTGAGCGGCACGGCAACTTTGAAAGTTCCCGACGACTGGCGTGTCGAGCCGACGCGGTCGCAGTTCACGTTGGCCGCATCCGAAAAGTTCGTGATTCCATTCGCAGTGGAATTGCCGTCGAATACGAGCCTTGGTCGTCGGCTATTGTCGATCGACTTCGAGCTGTCGGGACAGGCGTATCCCTTCCGTGTTTACCGGCCGTATCAGGTTGGACTTGGCGACGTGCTGCTGCAGGTCGTCGACATGCGGATGGAGAGCGGCGATCTGCAGATCAAGCAGATCATTATCAACAACACTTCCCCTCTCGAAACATTGAATTTCGAGTGCAACCTCTTCGTGCCGAATCGGAAGCGGCAGTTGAAAAAAGTCACGAAGCTCGGCAACGGAAAGGATACGCAGCTCTATATTGTGCCCGGAGCAGATGAATTCCGCGGGCAGGAGCTACGCCTGCGCGCCCGCCAGATTGGCGGACTGCGAGTCTTGAACTACCGCTGGATCGTCGGCGAGAATTGGGACAAGCCGAACGGGTCGGCGCAGCTTGGACCGTGACTGGCCGATTCCATTCGGCCGGATGCCCGCATCTGGAGGATGGAATGGTTCGTATCGCGGAAGTGGTTACGGTTCTTGAATCGATCGCGCCGCTCTCTCTCGCGGAAGAGTGGGACAACGTCGGCCTGCTCCTCGGTGACGCCGATGCGGAGATCAGCGTTGCGCTGACGTGCCTCACATTGACTTCGGACGTTGCCTCCGAAGCCATTCAAGCCGGCGCGGGGCTCATCATCAGCCATCACCCAATTCTGTTTCGGCCGGTGCAGCAGATCACGACCGAAAGCTGGGAGGGGCGTCTCTTGCTGGATTTGTTGCGCGCAGGAATCGCGGTCTACAGTGCGCACACGGCTTACGACAGCGCCCGCGATGGAATCAACGCGGAGCTCGCGCAGCAGCTCAAGCTTTCGAACGTCGCCCCGATTCGGCCGAAGGTCGCGCTGTCGGGGTCGATCAGTCCCTCTCCTTCCCCGCCCATTGGTTCCGGTCGCTGTGGGCAACTTCGCAATGCAATCGCGTTGAAGGATTTTGTCGCAACTGTCGGGCGAACGCTCAAAGCCGGTCCGCTGCAGTTCGCGGGAGATGAGAATGCGATGGTTTCAAAGGTCGGTATTGCCTGCGGCTCGGCGGCGGAATTTCTGAGCGATGCGAAGCGAGCCGGCTGTCAGGTGCTTCTGACGGGCGAGGCGCGGTTTCATTCCTATGTTGAGGCGCGCGAGATCGGAATTGCGCTTGTCACTGCAGGGCATTACGCGACAGAGCGGCCGGCGATGGAGCGGTTCGCGAAGCAGATCGAGTCGGCCTGCGCAGGTCTGAAAGTGAGCGCGAGCTCTGTTGAGCAGGATCCTGTGAAGTCTTGTTGACAAAGGCCCAGGCTGGGAAAACGATCTTCATCGAGAACTGACCATGAAGCCGTGCGTTCGAGTTCTTTCATTTCTGGCGATGGCGGGGCTCTACGGTGACGCGTACGGGCTCGAGATTGTCGTTCCGTCGATTCCCGGCCTCAAGGTGACGCGCGGCGAGTCGGTGGCGATTCGCGATGCCGAGTCGGCGATCGTTCATCGGTTTGAGGATGGCCGAATCGTCGTCATGGGGAAGGATTGCGGAATCTGGTCGAACGACGACGGCAAGACGTGGTCGCGTGGGCCGAAAGGTCCAGATGACAAGACGACTCTGAACCTCGGCAACGGAGAGGTTCTGAGCATTCGCCGCACATCGACCAAAGCGAAGGATGGAACGTTTTCCCTTTCACAGCGCCGTTCGCTGGACGGTTGGAAGTCTGTCGTCGAGGAGACCGCGCCTCTCGACACGCCGAATGCCACGACGGCCGGTGGGGATGCGGGAGATCAGCACGAAGGGCTCCTCATGCACCACGGCGCGCTGCAGCTTCCCAGTGGTGAACTCGTCGCGACGATGTTCGGTAATTATCACGGTGATCGCATCCCGGCTGGCGGCTATCCCGAGGAACTCAAGCTTTTCAAGTATCGCACGGTTGTCGTCTTTTCGTCCGACAAAGGGAGATCGTGGGGCAACCCGGTAACGGTGGCGTATGACAAGCAACTCGCACGCGGTGCCGACCCCGATTCGAGCGTGCAAACGACGGCCGTCGTGCCGGCGGTCACACAGGAAGGATTCTGTGAAGCGGATCTTACGCGTGCGACCGACGGCACGCTCATCTGCGCGATGCGGAGCGGAGGACGCATCGGCATTCGGAGGGTTCCGATCTTTCCAACGCCACTCTATGTTTCTCGATCCACCGACGACGGTAGAAGCTGGAGCGCACCGGTGCCGATTGCCGACCGGGGTGTTTGCCCGTATCTGGTGACGTTGAATAACGGTGTGATCGTCTGCTCGTACGCGCGGCCCGGCGGCTGGCTGATTTTCTCGGACGACCGGGGCGAGACTTGGAAAGGGGCGTTTCAGATCAGTTCGAGCGACTCTTACTGCAACGTCATCGAAGTTTCACCAAACAGGCTTCTCGCCATCTATTACGACCGCAAACCGGATCCGAACGGCGGTAATCGCGATCAGACTGTCGAGTATTGGGGAACGTTCTTCACGGTCGACCGGCGGTAACATTGCAGAATCGGCTGCGACGTCCGCCGCGCACCGATCGACCATCAACTCTTTGTCCGGTTGTACACGTGGCCAGTCCTGCTGTGCGCGCACCAATTCGGTAGAATTGCGGCAGACAACAGATCGACCTCCGCGAACTGGTTCAACCGGAGCTGCCATGACGACTGAAACGAGCGACCGCAAGGGAGGCATGGGAGCGATTCCTCACGAACACGGTGTCGCGTTTCGAGTCTGGGCACCGCACGCGAGCAAGGTCTCCGTCATCGGCGAGTTCAACGACTGGTCTGTTGATGCAACGCCAATGGTCTCCGAGGAAAACGGCAACTGGTATGTCGACGTCGAGGGTGCACGCATTGGTCAGGAATATCGATTCAGTCTCACGTGCGGCGACAAAGTGCTGTCTCGAATTGACCCGTACGCGCGAGAAGTGACGAATTCCATTGGAAACGGAGTAATTCACGACACGGAATTCGACTGGGAAGGAGATGAATTCCAGCTTCCACCCTGGAATGAAATCGTCATCTATGAGCTTCACGTCGGCACGTTCAACGATAAGCCCGGCGGGAAGCCCGGTACGTTCGAAGATGCGATCGCGCGCTTCGGCCATCTCAAACAACTGGGTGTGAACGTGATCCAGGTGATGCCGGCGGCCGAGTTCGCCGGCGATTTTTCGTGGGGATACAATCCTGCTCACATCTTCGCGGTCGAAACGACTTACGGCGGGCCGAAGGGGTTCAAAGAATTCGTCAAGGCCGCGCACCGCGATGGCTTTGGCGTCGTTCTCGACGTTGTCTACAACCATTTCGGACCGAGCGATCTGGACTTGTGGCAGTTCGACGGATGGAGCGAGAACGGTCTCGGCGGGATCTATTTTTACAATGACTGGAAGAGCGAGACGCCCTGGGGGAACACACGCCCCGATTATGGCCGGGGCGAAGTTCGGCAGTTCATCCACGATAATGCCATGATGTGGCTCGAGGATTACCACGTCGACGGATTGCGGATGGACATGACCCTCTACATCCGCACCGTGAAGCCCGGCTCGGATCTCGTCGACGGCTGGAGCCTGACGCAGTGGATCAACCGGGACGTGTTCGCCCGCTATCCCGGGCGTATTACGATTGCCGAGGATCTGCAGAACAATGAATGGCTGACGAAGGCGGTCGAATGGGGCGGGGCGGGATTCGGCGCACAATGGGACGCGCGATTCGTCCACCCGATCCGCGAAGCGGTGATCGGTGCACGCGATGAGGATCGGTCAATGCCGGCAGTCCGCGATGCGCTGACGTTCGCCTACAATGGCGACCCGTTTCAGCGAGTCGTCTACAGCGAATCGCACGACGAAGTCGCCAATGGGAAGGCGCGAGTCGTCTCCGAGATCAATCCCGAAGATCCCCGAGAATATTTTGCGCAGAAGAAATCGACATTGGCCGCGGGACTCGTCTGCACCGCGCCCGGAATACCGATGCTCTTCCAGGGTCAGGAGTTTCTCGAAGGGGGCTGGTTCCAGGACACCGTCCCGCTCGACTGGGACCTGAAGGACGACTTCAGCGGAATCGTCAGGCTTTATCGCGATCTTGTCCGCCTGCGGCTGAATCGCGATGGGTTCAGCCGGGGACTGTGCGGTCGCGGGATCCGCGTTTCCCATGTCCACGACGACAATAACATGCTCGCGTATCATCGCTGGGATCATGGTGGGCCCGGCGACGACGTCGTTGTCGTGGTCAACCTGGCAGCCGAAGTGAGGACAAACTATACGATCGGCTTCCCGCACGAAGGGCTCTGGAAGCTTCGGCTCAACAGCGCCTGGAAAGGTTATAGCCACGCGTTCAGCGACCACCCGAGCGCGGACGTCGCCGCCATCGCGGGCGACTACGACGGACAGTCCTTCCAGGCTGCCGTTACCGTTGCTCCGTACACGCTCCTGATCTATTCGCAGGATCCGGCGCCGACGAATTGAATTCGGACGGGCTCCGCCGATCAGTAGCTTTTGGCAGCACTCCACAGGGGAAATGGCGGGAACGGCCAAGCTCGAGATGAATTTGCGGGCCTCATTGAAATTGAGTCGGTATGATGGGTTCGGGCCAAGGACTCCGTGAGCGCAGGGAAATCGCACAGTCTCAACGACGGGCGGACGCCGATGCAATCGACCGCGACCAAAGCCGTACCGGAAGTGCCATTACTCCTGGCGGGACGCTGGGAGATGAGTGGAGCGGAACGGCGAGCGGAGATTCTCAATCCTTCGAACGGTCGCGTCATTGCGCAGCTTCCACTTTGTTCAGCCGATGAAACCTCGCGCGTGATCGAATCGGCTGCAGCTGCGTTCCCGGAGTGGTCCGATACCCCGGTGATCGAACGCGCCCGCGTAATGTTCCGGTTTCGTGAGCTCCTGCAACGCGAATTCAGTTCGCTTGCAGCGCTCATCACCCGCGAAAACGGAAAGACGATTGCAGAGTCCCGTGCGGAAGTTCGCCGCGGCATCGAGATGGTGGAGTTCGCCTGCGGAATTCCGTCGCTTCTCATGGGGCAGTCGCTCGCGAACATTGCCGGCGGCGTTGATGCCGAGGTGTTGCGACATCCTATCGGAGTCTGCGTCGGGATTGCGCCGTATAACTTTCCGGTGATGGTTCCGGCCTGGATGTTTCCGGTCGCGCTCGTTTGCGGCAATACGTTCGTGCTTAAGCCTTCGGAGAAGGTGCCGCTCTCCGCGGTACGGCTTGGCGAACTTCTGATCGAGGCCGGGCTCCCCGCGGGAGCGTTCAACATCGTGCATGGCGACCGGGAATGCGTCGAAACGCTCCTCTCTCATCCTCTCGTAAGCGCAGTGTCGTTCGTGGGCTCGACGGCCGTTGCGAGAAACATTTACGAAACCGCATGCCGCAACGGGAAACGAGTCCAGGCCGCCGGCGGCGCGAAGAATTATCTCGTGGTGATGCCGGACGCTGATCTCGATGAAACGGTTGAAGCGATTTCAGGATCCGCATATGGATGTGCAGGACAACGGTGCATGGCTGGGAGCGTTGTGGCGGCTGTCGGGTCCATCGGCGACCGATTGATGGAGCGGCTCGTCGAGCGCGCCGGCAGACTGCGCGTCGGTCCGACCGATGGTGCCGACGAGGTCGACATGGGGCCGCTCATCCGTCGCGAGCATAAAGAGCGGGTTGCGGGTTACCTCGATATTGCATCCGGGGACGGCGGTTCCATCGCACTCGACGGGCGTCGGCTCTTTGAATCGGAGAGTTTTCTTCTGGGACCGTGCATTGTCGATGAGGTTCAGCCAGGGACAACGCTCGCGACTGCTGAGATCTTCGGTCCGGTCCTCTCAGTGATGCGTGTCCGCGATTTCGACGGAGTACTTGAACTTAGCCACGATTGCCCCTACGGAAACGGCGCATCGATCTTCACGCGTGACGGCCGCCTCGCGCGCGAGTTCAAGCAGCGCTTCCCGGCCGGAATGATCGGCATCAACGTCGGCGTCCCCGCCCCGATGGCCTGGCTTCCTTTCAGCGGCTGGAATCAGTCGTTCTTCGGCGATCTGCATATGCAGGGAATCGAAGGGATACAATTCTTTACGCGCTCGAAAGTGACGCTGACGCACTGGTTCAAGCCCCGCGCGTCGGCCGCTGAAGATCCCCTGTGGCAACAACGGCCGGGGATGTAGTCGCAAGGTTGTGGCTTGCTGTCCGTCCGTTGTGGCCTGTTTCCCGAACGAGCCACACAAGCTGGCCGAAGGTCTCCGACGAATGCCCTCGGATTCCTCGAAGAGCTCGGGATCCGATTCGAATGGGCTGTTAATAATTTTTGAGAGTCGCGGTTGTGGTCGTGAGCACACGGCATAACTACTCCCAATTGAGAGTCGCAGCCATCCATGCAAAGACTCGGAACCTGGATTTTCATTCTGGGCGGCGGTTGGTTTGTCCTTTCGCTTGTGACCTGTTTTGCGATCGGCCTTTTCGAGGAGTCTTCAGGGACTTCTGTTGTGCTTCCTCGCACTGGTAATGTGGAATGGGCCGGGGCGCTATTGTTCTTCGGAGTTTATTTCGGCAGTTGGCTGGTGATGCTGATCGGGTCCGCATTCCGATTTGTCGGGGAATGGCTGGATTGATTCCGCGTCGGCATGAAATAAGTGTGCCACTGGCATAGTCAGTGGCACACTACGACGCGCTGGGACTCTGCAAGTCGCTGTGTTACGTTGAGTGCATGACATCCATCGAATCCCAGTCGATCGCTGGTTCTGATGCGCTCCCTCCGGGCCCGCGATCTTCCGCGGTGTCGCAGCTCGTCCGTTACACGCTCTGGCCTGGACCATTTCTGGAAGAATGTGCGCGCGAGTTCGGCGATCACTTCACGGTCAAACTCGCGGGTTACGGCTCGTTCGTGATGCTCTCTTCCCCGGAAGCGATTAAAGACATCTTCCGCGGCGACGCGCACGTCCTGCATTCGGGTGAAGCGAATGAGTTCTTGAGTCTCACCGTCGGCCGGAATTCAGTTCTCGTTCTCGATGATGAGCCGCATCAACGGCAGCGCCGCGTTCTGGTTCCGCCGCTGCAGGGGGAGCGGATGCGGAGCTTCTTTCAGGTGATGCGCGAGGCGACAGAGAGTGAAATCGCACGCTGGCC
>JBFWWA010000013.1:0-18953 GCA_050246455.1 Planctomycetaceae bacterium | reverse complement strand
CCGGGCGGATCTGATGGCACTCGAACTGATGATTCACATTGCCGAGCACGCGACGCGCTTGCGAGAAAGCGAATCGCTCCGCAGTCCCTTGCGGCGCGTCAACGGCGATGTCGGGATCGATCTGTCCGGCTTCCGGTGATCGGGCTTCGGTGTTCTGATCCCGAAATCTGGAGGCAGTACAAAACAACGCGGGGAGTGCACCTTGTGGCGAACTCCCCGCGTCGGTCTGGATGACAGCGTCACCGGCGTCGACTACTTCGATTCCGGCTTCAAGCTGAAGTTGACGAACAATGCGCCGTTCTTATCGGGAACGGCGTAGCTGCCGGTGGCCGACAGATACTTCTGAAGTGCCTCGAACGGCGGAAGCTTCTTGAAGTCGATCCCTTCGATCTGCTGGCCCTGTTCGCCGGAGCGAATCATTTCGTAGAGTGCCCGCATCTGCACATCCTGCCGTTGAAAGCCGAGCATGGATGTTTTCGACGGGAAGTTCTTTGCGATTTTCTGGTAGTCCGGCGACGACGACAGAGGTTTGCGGTCCTTGTCGGCCAGAAGGAGTTGATCGACGCGGGTCACATCGTTCGAGATCAGGAGGTGACCGTTGGCGACACAGATTCCCATCTTGTTCGGAGCGCCTCCGGGCGTGGGAGCATCGACTTCGTAAATCGTGCTGCCGTGGAATTCGCGGGTTTCACCGGGAAATCCTTCGCTTTTCGCGACTTTGTCGAGCACTTCCTTGATCTTCGCTTCGTCCTTGACGTCCACTGCGAAGAGGAAACGCTGCTTCTGCGGGTCATCGGCGTCGGGCGAATCGCTGGCGACGTGCATCTGCCCGGTGAGCTGATCGATGATGTCCTTCTTCACATGCAGCTTCGGGCCCTGGCCCGCCATTCCGTCGATGAGCCCGGCGAAGGCGCCCGGGCCCTGGAACGTGTCGAAGAGAGCTTCGACGGCGCCGTACGCACCCGGCACGTCCCAGTTGAACGCGAAGTAGGAGGAAGTGTCGTCGGTAACCCAGCTCGGAGGAGCCTGTTCGGTCGCCGGGAATTGAAACACATTCAGAATCCCGGTCGTCGGCTGTTCGATAAACATGATTGTTTTCGAAACGGAGTCGTATTCCGCAGTGGCGAGATCCATGCTGCCGCCGACCGCTTTGAAGTTGTTGACTCCGAGTGCCGGGAGGAAGCCGAGCACCATCGCGGCCTGCGGGTTCGCTTCCGAGCTCATCGCAATGACGGCGCGCAGAAGATCGAGCGGATTGACGAACCAGGTCAGAGCCGGCTGGGCGCTCCCGGAACGGCTGTTTTCCTGGATGTAGGCAAAAGCGGTGTTCGCAGCGAGCGTCTGCGAGTTCTTGCCGTCCCAGCGCTCGAGAACCGATTCAATCACTGCCACGTCGGTGCCGACGACCAGGTGCGAATCGCGGATGAAGTAAACCATCTGACGGCCCGGTGCGGCCGCCTTGGCGTCTCCGTCTTCCTTCTTTTCGTCGTCGGCGTTGCCGTCGTCATCCGCCTCCTCCTTGGGGAAGTCGAAGACGATCACCTTCGTGCCGTCGATTTCCTTCTCGGATTTTTTGGCCCCATCTTCTTCTGCAGCTTTCGCGGCGGAGTCGAGAACCTTGTTGACGGACTCTTCGTTTTTGCCGAAATCGAGAATTGCGACCCCGCCGATCGATTTCCCCTGCGGCTGCACGACCGCGATCGAAAGTTCTCCTGCCGGAACAGCAAGCAGGTCATCCAGCTTCAGCCCGACCTTCTCTTCGACCTGGCCTGAGAACTCTTCGATTTTCTTGGCGACGTCTTCAAAAAAGTCCTCGAAGGCGTCATCTTCGCGGAGCTTTCCGTATTGCGTCTGGTTGAAGCGAGACTTCAATTCGGGAACGTTCGGAATGGAAAGGTACGCATAAGTGTTCGGCGGGAGCAGGCGCTCGCTCGGCACCTTTTCGGCCGACCACGCGGCCTGACTCGCCACAACCAGCATGGCCATTGCCGGCAACCACATCCTGCGAATCGACTTGTGTCTCATGTTTTCATCCAGATTGAACGTTTGGGGATAAACTCCGTCACCCAGCCGAAGTTGCGGGCAGACCGTTACTCATACCGCGAAACCATCGATTCCGTTTCAGCGCTTTTGTCTCAATCCAGCGATTTGTTCCGGACATTGACTTCGCCTGTGTTTTAACAACTTTCCGCGGAAATTGACAATCAAGCGGCACTTGCACGACCGAGGAGCGGCTCGCAATCCGTTCCACTGAGAACGCTCGTTTCAATCCCGGAAATCCGCTATTCTGAAACCGGCGAGAACGGGAAAAACCCCCGGGTCAGGGGGACGATCCGCGGTTTTTCTCGGAGCGATACGGAAACGGGATGTCAAACGTCCGAACTGATTCACGAGCTCGAAGCAACGGTCGACTTGCGTCGATTCGTCGGTTCGCGTCGTTCGTCGTCCTGTTTCCGGCACTGATGGTCTCGATCGTCCACGGGAGCGAGAAACCGAATCCCGGGCGCGTAATCGTCATCGCCCATCGGGGTGATCATACAAAGGCTCCCGAAAACACGTTGGCAGCGTTCCGAGACGCGATCGAAGCCGGCTGCGATTACGTGGAAGTCGACGTTCGCCGGACGCGCGACGGCGTGCTCGTCGTCATGCACGATTCCACGGTCGACCGGACGACCGACGGCAAGGGCAAGGTAACGGAACTCTCGCTCGAAGAGATTCAAAAGCTCGATGCCGGTTCAAAACGACGCGGGCCGAAATATGCAGGTGAGAAAGTTCCAACGTTCGACGAGGTCCTCTCCCTTTGCAAAGGGAAAATCAGAATCTACGTTGATCATAAAGAGGCTCCCCCGGCGGAAGTCCTCGCTTTGATCGAAAAGCACGAGATGCTCGATCAGGTCGTGGTCTACGGCTCGATCAGCATTCTTCGGGAATACAAGAAGCTGAAGCCCGGCGTCTGGATCATGCCCCCGCATCCCGGAACGCCCGAGAAGATCAAAGCTCTCGTCGCGGATCTCAAACCGGAAACGCTCGACGGCAACATCATGCAATGGACGACGGCGCAGGTGAAAGCGGCGCACGACGCCGGCGCTCAGGTCTGGGTCGATAATCCTGAATTCCGTGATAACGAAAACGGGATCCAGAGTGCTCTCGAAATGGATGTCGATGCGATCCAGACCGACAACCCGCGGAAAGTTATCGAACTACTCAAAAAATCGGGCCGCCGGTAATCCCGGACGCCCAGAACTTGCCTCAAGGATTTTTCGATGGACGCAATCATTCCCGCAGCACACACCGCGGGTCGGTGGAACGAACTCGCGGACCGCGTGCTTGACGGGCACGTCATCACTCCCGCCGAGGGTCTGGAAGTACTTCGCTCCTCCGACGCGGAGATTCTCGAACTGCTTGCTGCGGCGTACCGCGTTCGGCATCAGCACTTCGGCAACAAGGTTCATCTGTACTATTTGAAGAATGCGAAGAGCGGTCTTTGCCCCGAAGACTGCGGCTACTGCTCGCAGTCGAAAGTCTCTGACGCACCGATCGAGCGGTACGCGTTCCTCAACGAAGCCAAGCTGATGGAAGGGGCTCGGCAGGCGTCGGAGTCGAACGCGCGCACGTACTGCATCGTCGCGAGCGGCCGCGGGCCCACCGATCGGGAGGTTGACCATGTCGCCTCCGTCGTCCGGAAAATCAAGGCGGAGTACGGCCTGCACATCTGCGCCTGCCTGGGCCTGCTTTCGTCCGATCAGGCCGACCGACTTGCCCGCGCAGGAGTCAACCGGATCAATCACAATTTGAACACGAGCCGTGCGTTCTACGAACAGATTTGCACGACGCACACGTTTGAAGACCGGCTCGATACGCTCCGCGTCGTCCGCGAAGCCGGGATGGAACTGTGCAGCGGGATGATCGTCGGCATGGGTGAACAGGATGACGACGTCGTCGATCTCGTACTTCAATTGCGTGAGCTGAAGGTGGAATCGATTCCGATCAACTTCCTCCATTCGATCGACGGCACGCCGTTGCAGAAGTTCGAGAACCTCAATCCCCGTCGCTGCCTGAAGGCCCTCTGCCTGGTCCGTTTCGCGAATCCGTCCACGGAAGTTCGCATTGCCGGCGGCCGCGAAGTGCAGCTTCGTTCGCTGCAGCCCCTGGGTCTTTACCCGGCGAACTCGATGTTCGTCAGCGACTACCTGACCACGAAGGGGCAGGAAGCGTCTCTCGATTTCCAGATGGTGGAGGATCTCGGTTTCGAGATCATCACGCACGATCATATGGAAAACGCGGTCTCTGAAGCGCCGGCTCGCTAGGGGCCTGCGCGTAAGCACTTTGCCGACAAGAATTTGAGCTTGATCGGCTGCCGCACTCCGCATACCATTCTTCCGCGCGGAAGCCGCCGCTCGATGCGGTGATGCTCCGCCAGGTCGCCTCGGTCTTCCGAGCTGTGGCCCGTGATACAGGGATGGACGCACGACTCGCTACTCCGACAAAGGTTCCTGAAATGAGTTCAGGTTCGCACGGCTCGCGACGGATTCGCTTCGATTACCCGGAAGCCTCGGTCGCCTCGTCCGCCGGTCCTAGCTTCAGCCTCGCTCCTGATTTTCCGGCATTCGAACATCGCGATGACCGACTCGAAACGGCGATTGAACGGACCCGGGAATGGCTGCTGCAGGCGCAACGACCGGATGGACACTGGGTCGGCGAACTCGAGGGAGACACGATCCTTGAATCGGAATACATCCTGCTCCTGACGTATCTCGGCCGCGAGAACAGCGAGCCGGCGCGCCTTGCCGCGAACTACCTCGTACAGGAACAGCTCCCGACCGGCGGCTGGGGAAACTATCCCGGCGGTCCGCTCGAAGTGAGCGCCTCGGTGAAGGCGTATTTCGCCCTGAAGATCACAGGGCATTCGCCGGATGCCGAGTATATGACGCGCGCCCGGAATGCAATTCTGCGGGCCGGCGGCGCCGAGAAAGTCAACAGCTTTACACGCTACTATCTCGCGCTGCTCGGAGTGATTTCGTACAAGCAATGTCCTGCTGTTCCGCCGGAGCTGATGCTCATTCCGCGCTGGATGCCGTTCAACATTTATGAAATGTCGGCATGGTCGCGAACGATCGTCGTGCCGCTCAGCATACTGTGGGCGTACAAGCCTTCGCGCAAGTTGCCGGAACAGTTCGGAATTCGGGAGCTGTTCGTTCGTCGTCCGGAGGAACTGCCGGCATCGATGGACAAATCGGAATCGCTCGATTCGCTGCAGCAGAAGACCTGGATCGACTGGGACCGCGCTTTTCGCGGCCTCGATCGAACCCTCAAGTTTCTCGACGCCTGCCATATCCGTCCCTGCCGGAAGCTGGCGGTGAAGCGGGCGGCCGACTGGATGACGGCAAGATTCGAGGCGAGCGACGGGCTCGGCGCGATCTTTCCACCGATCATCTGGAGCGTTGTGGCCCTCAAATGTCTGGGCTATTCCGAGAATTCGCCACAGATTCGCGCGGCGCTTTCCGAGCTTGAAGCGCTCTTCATTCGCGAGGACGACACGCTCCGCCTGCAGCCATGCAAGTCACCCGTGTGGGACACCGCAATCTCGCTCCTCGCGCTGCGTGAGGCGGGGGTGCTCCCGGATCAGCCCGTCATCCGGCGCGGTGTCCGCTGGCTGCTGTCGAAAGAAGTTCGACGAAACGGAGACTGGTCGGTTCTCAATCAGAACGTCGAAGCGGGAGGATGGTGCTTCGAGTACAACAACGACTTTTACCCCGACGTTGACGATACGAGTATGGTGCTGATGGCGCTTTGCCGCTGTCTTCCCCCGCTTGGCGATCAACTCTGGTCGGCGGAGTTTCTGCTCGGCGAGTGGAGCCCCGCCCCTGCCGACAAGGACGCCGCCGCAATCGTCACCGCGCGGGCTTCCTCGACGCGCACGGCGTTCGAAGATCTTGAAGGAGTCGCCCCGCAGCTCAAGGCGATCTGGCGCGGAGCGCGCTGGATCCTCGGGATGCAGGGACGCGACGGCGGCTGGGGTGCGTTCGACCCGAACAACAACCGCGAACTGTTCACTCGGGTGCCGTTCGCCGATCACAATGCCATGATCGATCCGAGCACGGTCGACCTCACGGCACGCATGCTCGAGATGTTCTCCGATCTCAATCTTCCGCGTTCCCACCCGGCGGTCTCGAAAGCCATCGACTTCGTCTGGAAGCACCAGGAAACCGACGGCGCCTGGTACGGGCGCTGGGGCGTGAATTACATCTACGGAACCTGGCAATCGCTGGTTGGCTTGGCCGGAATCGGCATTCCGACGAGCGATCCGCGTATCCGGAGCGCCGTCCGCTGGCTGGAACTCTGCCAGCAGCCCTCCGGCGGCTGGGGCGAAACGCCGCGCAGCTATGACGAGCCCCATCTGCGTGGTTCCGGCCCCGTCACGGCCTCTCAAACGGCTTGGGCGCTGCTCGGCCTGCTCGCCGCCGGCGAAGTGAATTCCGAAGCGGTTTCACGCGGCGTGCAGTATCTGATCGAGACGCAGCGCGAAGAGGGCGACTGGGACGAAGAACAGTTCACCGGCACCGGATTCCCGCGGGTCTTTTATCTGAAATACCACCTGTACCGCGTCTATTTCCCGTTACTTGCACTGGGCCGTTACTACCGTCTCAAGAAGCGGGCAGCCGAAAAGGTCGAAGGGGAGAGAGGTTAAGCTGAGTCAGGAGCGTCGCTCGATCTGGTGGCAGACAGGAGCGCTCGCCTTCGGGCCGATCGGCGTATAATTCCGACAGAGATGAAACCCCTCGGTCAATCCCGCCCCGGACTCTTGCCATGACAAAACTGACCGGACGACTCGGCTCGCTGCGCGCCCGCGACCTGATGACGAAAAACCTGATCGTGATCCATGACACCGACACGATCGAGCAGGCGGTCTCGAATCTGAAATCGCACCAGATTACCGGCGCACCGGTCGTCAATAAATCGGGGCGGTTCGTCGGCATCCTCTCACTCAGCGATCTTGTTGCCGCCGGAATCGAAAGTCGCGGCAACGGCCGGCCTTCCGCTCACTGGGAATGCAGTGCGACGTGGGATCTTTTCGACATGGCCCCCAGCCCGATCGAACAAGGGATCGAGGCGGAACTCGTCTCAGCACGGATGTCGGCGGTTGTCACATCGGTCACCGATGACGCGCCGCTCGTGGAAGTGGCCCGAGTGATGTGCAACGGGCACTGGCATCGCGTTCCGGTCGTCGACGGCAAGGGCTCGCTCGTCGGGATCATCTCGACAATGGACGTCCTCGCGGCCCTCGTGAATACAGCGGAAGAACGCGATTGAATGGAATTCTCACATGTCTGCTAAGGGCCGGGATGATTTTCCAGAAGTGGTGAAGCGAACTCTCGGAGAACGAGCCGCGTACATCTGTTCGAATCCAGCCTGTCGACGCCCGACGATCGGCCCTCATTCGGATCCGAAGTTGTCCCTGAAAACCGGGGAAGCTTGTCACATTGCCTCGGCCGCACCCGGAGGACCTCGCTTCAATTCTGAGCAATCCTCGGATGAGCGCCGAAGCATCGAAAACGCGATATGGCTTTGCACGGAGTGCAGCACACGCGTTGACCGCGACGAAGTACGCTTCCCAGCAGGCGATCTTCTACGATGGAAGTCCGAACATGAATCCTGGTTGATCAATGGAGGGATTGTTCCTTCGCTGCCAACCCTCACTCTCAAGACATTGAATGGGCTCTCGATTCCAGACTCACCATCAGTGATCACAGCGGCAGATTACAGTGAGTACCGCGAACACAGTTTTTCGATCGAGAATTCGTCGGATGTGGATATTTACTCCATCGAAGCGCTAGTCCAACTCCCGGAGCCTATTCTGCGCAGCTTCGGAAAACACAAGGAACCGGGGACGCATGTTGCTTGGCAACCGAAGCGAATGGAGATGTCGGCGGTTGTAAAAGGCGGAGGTTCGGTGACACGAAACCGCCCGCCACTGCCATCTGCTGCTTACACGCTGCAAATCGATTGCATCAGGTCGAAACAGTGTGTGGAGCTTGGGTTCCTGACATCCAACGCTATCTTCCCAGCACATGACTTTTCACCAAACACCAGTCCCTTTGCCGGCTCATCTGAAGCTCGAAACTTGTTGAACTTTATTGATGGGACCTTCCGATTTGAGTACCAGAGGGCGAAACTGGAAAAGCGCTTCTTCGCGCCACTTAACTTCAACAACGAGAGCCGGCATATTTCAATCCTGGAGGTCCGAGCAGACTTCGGAGACTGGCAACCAGTGGCTATTTCGATGTTTTCGTAGTTCACGCGTTGATAGGCGGAAGCGCTGGCGCTACTATCCCGGCATGTCACGCGACGTCAGAATCTATCAGTTGCCGGACGAGATCCGGCCGGGTGAGCTCCGCGGCTCGATTGCCGTCATCATCGACGTGCTGCGGGCATCCACTACCATTGTGCACGCCCTCGCAGCCGGTGCGAGATGTGTCATACCCTTCGGCGATGTCGATGTCGCGCGGAAATTCGCTGCCGAACTGCCTCGCGGCACGGTCGTGCTCGGCGGCGAGAGAGGCGGCGTCCTCATCGACGGCTTTGATCTCGGGAATTCCCCGGAATCGTACACGCAGGAAGTGGTCGGTGGACGGATTGTCGCATTTACGACGACGAACGGAACGCGGGCGTTACTGCGATCGGGGGAAGCGGATCGTATCGTCATCGGATCGTTTGTGAACCTGGCAGCTGTGGTCGATGTCCTCACTCGGGAGACGCGACCAGTTCGGATTGTTTGCGCCGGGACCGACGGCCGTGTGACGAGCGAAGACGTCCTGTGCGCCGGATCGATTGCAGCGGAATTCCGGAACCGCGTCGGCGAAATTGTCGCGCCGGACGCGTCAACGGCCGAGGCGATGGGAATGGCGGACCTGCAGGGCCGAACCCCGCAGGAGGTTCTGCAGTCATTGCGTGCCAGTCACGGGGGCAAAAACCTGATCGAGCTCGGTTACGATGCCGACATCGTTCGGTCGGCCCGCCGCGATCTCTTTCCCATCGTCCCCGAGTTCGGCCACGAAACCGGCCGGATTGTCGCCTGAACGGCGATCTGGTAGAAGCGATCGGTCACCCCACCGCAAGCCAACGGTGGGACCCCAATGAAAAGTTGAGAATCATGCAAAAACAGATGGATCAGATCGTCGCGCTCTGCAAACGGCGCGGGTTTATTTTCCAGTCCTCGGAAATCTACGGCGGCCTGCAGGGCTTCTGGGATTACGGACCGCTCGGCACGGAATTCAAACGCAACGTCCGGGACGCGTGGTACCACGATATGGTGACGCGTCACGACGAGTTCGCGACTCCGCCCGGCGCACCTCGTTCGTTCTCGATGGTCGGCATCGAGACTTCAATCATCATGCATCCGCAGGTCTGGAAAGCTTCCGGACATTACGACCAGTTCGTCGACAAGATGGTGGACTGTAAGGAATCGAAGAAGAGGCACCGATTTGATCACCTGCAGGGGCGCTGGGCCGAATATCGCGGCCAGCGATGGTTCTTCGCGACCGATATGTCGGGTGACGAAGGGCTCGCTCACGTCCTCGACAAGGCACTCAAGTTCTTCAACGTTCGCCGTTCGAACGCCGACGAGATCCGGTTCGGAGCCGGTGAACATGGCGGATTGCATTTCGATCAGAAAACCGTGCCGTCGAAGGTCGTTCCGGGAAGTCCTTACGAAGGGCTGCGTCCGATCTGGGACGCGGATTCACTCGAGAACGTCATTGCGCCTGAAGCGACGAAGCCCGGCACCCTCACTCCTCCGCGCGACTACAACCTGATGTTCAAAACGATCATCGGGGCGCTCGGCGGGGAGGATGATGCCGCGTTTCTGCGCCCGGAAACCGCACAGGGAATGTTCGTCAACTTCAAGAATGTCCTCGACAGCGGCCGAGTGAAGGTGCCGTTCGGCATCGCCCAGATCGGCAAGAGTTTCCGCAACGAAATTACGCCGCGCAACTTCACGTTCCGTTCGCGCGAGTTCGAACAGATGGAAATGGAATTTTTCTGCCACCCCAGCGAATCGCGCGAGTGGTATCAGTACTGGAGAGACCGCCGCTACAAGTGGTACACCGACCTCGGGATTTCGAAGGAAAACTTGATCCTTCGCGACCACACCCCTGACGAATTGTCGCACTATTCGGTCGGCACCGCCGACGTCGAGTATGCGTTTCCGTTCCTCGAGCCGGGCGAGTACGGGGAACTCGAAGGAATTGCACACCGCGGCGACTTCGACCTTCGTTCGCACCAGGAAGGAAAGTTGACGCGCCGAAACGATGAACTCGTCGTCGAGACCGACGCCGACGGCAACCCGAAGCATCGCGGCAGCGGAAAGGATCTCGTCTACTTCGACGACCAGACGCGCGAGCGGTTCGTGCCGCACGTCATCGAGCCAGCTGCAGGTGCGGACCGCACCGCCCTCGCGTTCCTCTGTGAAGCGTACAACGAGGACGAGCAGCCGGATGAGAAAGGTGAAATGCAGAAGCGGGTTCTCTTGAAGCTGCATCCGCGCCTTGCGCCGTTGAAGGCTGCAGTCTTTCCGCTCATCAAGAAAGACGGCATGCCGGAGAAGGCGCTCGAAATCTACCGCGAGCTCAAAACAGCCGGGATCGCCAGCTACTACGATCAGCAGGGAGCGATCGGCCGCCGTTACCGCCGTCAGGACGAAATCGGCACGCCCTACTGCATCACCATCGACGGTGAAACGGCGACGAACGATTCTGTCACCATCCGCGACCGGGACTCGCTCACACAGGAGCGAATCGGCGTGAAAGAGATCGTCCCGTTCGTTCAGGAAAAGCTTCGTAAGTCGTAACCGTCTCCGTCGCGTTACCGCGCCTGTCAATATGCACCGATTCGCGCGGATGGTTCCGATTTGCGAGCTTTGAGTTTTCGCGAAACGCTGCCGCCGGCCAAGCGCATGCCTGATCGGAGCATCCGGCAATCGCGTCGGGACTCGAGACCGACGGGAGTGTCGCACGCGGTTCGCATCGCAATTCCGCGTGCTTCTCGCCGATCTGATTCCGGGTGATACCCTGCGCGCATCGAGCGCCCAGGATCCGGAGATACGAGACCGGGATCAGAATTGTGGCTCAGGACCGAGGATTGTTCATTGCCCTGGCAAGCGCGCTCGTGGGCTTCGGCATTCTCATGGTCCATTCCGCCAGCATTACGTCCTGGCCGACGGAGTTCGAGCAGGTCTATCTCTCCCGGCACGCGGCTTTTCTGGTTCTCGGCATCAGTGCCGCAGTCGTTTGTGCATTCCTCCCGGCGGATTTCTGGTTTCGAGTCTCTCCCTGGATTTTCGGTGCAACGATTGTCCTGCTGCTGCTCGTCCTCATCCCGGGCGTTGGTACTCGTGTGAACGGCGCACAGCGCTGGTTTCGCTACGGCGGTTTATCGCTCCAGCCGTCGGAACTCACAAAGATCGCGCTTCCGCTCTTCATGGCGAGGCAGCTCTGCTTGCGGCGTACCGAGCTCCACAAGTGGATTGCCGGCACGGTCCCTGTTGTTGCACCGCTCATGGTCACGGTTCCGCTCGTTCTTCTGGAACCGGACCTCGGCACGTCACTGTTTCTCACGATGGGTGGAGCGATCGCTCTATTCGTCGGAGGCTGGCCACTCAGGAACTTCGTGCTCGGAGCCATGCTTTTTGTGCCGCCGCTCGGATTGCTTGTAGCAACTCATCCGTATCAGGTTCAGCGCATTACGGGTTTTGTTGCGACCTGGACCGACTGGAGTGCCGCTCCATATCAGCTTCAGCAATCACTGATATCGCTCGGTGCGGGAGGGATGACGGGGGTGGGGTTAGGGAAAGGTTGGCAGAAGCTGAGCTTTCTGCCTGAAGCGAATACTGATTTCGTTTTCGCGGTCGTCGGCGAGGAACTTGGGCTCGTCGGCACACTGAGTCTTGTGGGGCTCTGGGCCGGACTCTTTGTTGCGGGGGTGCGTTTACTTTCGCCGCTGCGGCGCGACAGCTTCGAAGCAATCGCCGGATTCACCCTGCTCACGCAGCTGACACTGCAGGCGTTTCTCAACATGGCGGTGGTGACGGCACTCGTTCCTCCAAAGGGCATTCCGCACCCCCTCGTCAGTTACGGCGGCAGCAATCTTGTAGTGAGCGTCATTGCACTTGGAATCATTCTTGGCCTTGCGCGATCGTCGATTTCGGCACTGCGCGAGCCGGTTCTCCGCCAGCCCCCACGCCTGAACGCGGCCGCAACGGTATTGGAACCCGCGGTGGCTGCGGAATGAATCCGGTTGCGTACCGCGCGGCCGTAGCGAAGGAAACCGCTTTCACCTGTCGTTTGAATCGCGGTCACTCTTCGCGCTTGCGGCGGTTTTCGCCATACTCGCGCCGGTTTGTTATTGACGGAGCGACAGACGTGGCGACCGACGCGACTTTCGTATTGGCCGGCGGCGGAACGGGGGGACATCTCTTCCCCGGCATTGCTGTGGCGGAAGCAATGCTTCGTCGCGCCCCTGACACACGCATTCTCTTTGCCGGCAGCGAGCGAAGTCTCGAACGCGATATTGTGGAACGCGAAGGTTTCTCCCACGCGTCACTCCCCTCGATGCCGTCGACTTCGTGGAAGCGGAATCCGTTTCTCTTCGGCTGGAATAACTGGTCGGCATACCGGGCGGCGCGCGCACTGCTGCAGAGGGAAAAGCCGCGGGCGGTCATAGGACTCGGCGGATTTGCGAGCGTGCCGGTCGTCATCGCCGCCCGGCGCATGCGGATTCCGGTCGTGCTCCTCGAACAGAACGTAGTTCCCGGACGGGCGACGAGCTGGCTTTCGCGCGGAGCGGATCGCATCTGCATCTCGTTTCCCGAAACCGCATCGCGGATTCCGTCCGCCGATTCGGTTGCCATGACAGGCAACCCGGTCCGAGGAGCGATTGCCGAGCTTGCGAATCAGTCAGTCGACGTGCCCGAGGGCAGGGAGCGGACGCTGCTTGTGCTCGGCGGCAGCCAGGGTTCGCAGGCGGTCAACGCGGCGGTCCTTGCTGCGGTCGAGAAACTGCAGAATCGATTCAGCCAGTGGCGGATCATTCATCAAACCGGCGCGAGTGACGTTGAGCTGGTCCAGGCACGCTACCGGGATCTGAGCCTTTCCGCCCACGTCGAGCCATTTCTGAATGACATGGTCAGTTGCTATCGCGAGGCGACCTTCGCTGTTGCTCGAGCCGGCGCGACGACGCTGGCGGAACTGGCCTGCGCCGGATGTCCGGTCGTGCTGATTCCGTATCCTGGCGCCATCGGCGATCATCAGACATGGAACGCGCGGGCCTACGAATCGGCGGGCGCCGCAAAGATCGTGGCACAGCGACCGGATGCGCACGCGACGGCCGCCGATCTCACGGCGGTTCTTGAATCATTGTCGAACAATTCCTCGCAACTCGATGTGATGCGCGCCGCAATGCGATCGCTTGCCCGTCCCGGCGCGGCGAACGCCGTGGTCGACGCGATCTGTCAGCTTGTTCAACAGGAGCAGTGGGTGTGAAGTTGTCCGAGAATGATCTGATGCTCGTCACCGGTGCAACCGGCCTCGTCGGCAGTCATGTGATTGAGCGGGCGCATGCTGAAAAGATCCGTGTTCGCGCGCTTGTGAGAAGCCAGGCGAATACGCATCTGCTCGACGAATGGGGCGTCGAGAAAACGATGGGCGATATGACCGACCCCGCCTCGCTCAAATCGGCGGTGGCAGGTGCGACCATCATCGTGCATTGTGCTGCGAAGGTCGGCGACTGGGGACCAGTCGACGACTACCGGGAGGCCAATGTCCGCGGACTGGAAACGTTGCTCAATGCGGCGGAAGCGACGGGATCGCTGCGCCGGTTCGTCCACATCAGCTCTCTCGGCGTTTACGAGGCGCGCGACCATCACGGCACCGATGAGTCTGAGGCGCCAAACACCAAGGGAATTGACGGGTACACACTCACGAAAGTCGAAGCGGAGCAGCTCGTCCTCCGGCACATCGCGGAGAAGAAGCTTCCCGCCACCGTGCTCCGTCCCGGTTTCATCTACGGCCCGCGCGACCGCACTATTCTTCCCCGGATTCTGCAGCGGCTGAAAGATAAGAAATTTCGCTACCTCGGCCGCGGCGATCAGTTGATGAACAATACCTTCGTCCGGAATCTCGTGGATGCCATTTTCGTCGTGCTTGCGGATGATCGATCGATTGGCGAGGTCTACAACGTCCGCGACGGACGGCTCGTTTCAAAACGGGAATTCATCGGCACCATCGCAAAACTCGCAGGTTATGAAGTTCCCGATAAAGAGCTCGTGCTGCCTGTCGCGCGGCTCATCGCGAATGTTCTCGAAAAGATCTGGAAGCTCCGCGGAAAAACCGAAGGACCGGTCCTCTCGAATGCGAGAATCAAGTTCCTCGGCCTCAACCTCGACTTCTCGATCGCCAAAATCCAACGAGAGCTCGGCTACATTCCGAAGGTCGATTTTACCGACGCGATCAACGAAACGATTGAATGGTTCCGCGAAGAATCGATCGTGTGAACTTTCGCCCTTCCCGTCGACTCCGTTAACCGGTGCGCCGGGGAGACGATCGATGCGGATGCCTACGGCTTGAGTTGAGCCGGCGGAATAACGCCCCGAATGCGTGCGCGGTCGACCGGGTTCTTGAGGTTGAATGAGTTCTCGGCCGGTTCGTTCGTCACCGGGTAGCGTTTCGCGTTTTCGCCGGGACCCACCGCATAGGGATAGCAGCGGTCCTTAAACGGACAGAGCGGGCCGGCGGCGTGCATTCGTTCCTCGTAGAAGACGACGCCGTGCGTTTCCAGAATCGTGCCGGTTTTCCTTTCCAGCTCCGCCAGCGCGATGTTATAGCTGACGAGCGCCTGCGCCTCGGAGCTGACGGCGTTTCCCCAGTCATTCAACGCCTGCAGCACGTTGAGGAAGATTGTAATTCCCTGCCGGAACGTCGCCAGCTGCTGATTCAGGTTTGCGGTCGCTGCTTCCCGCGTCTCCTGGAACGCAAGGTATTGCTCGTACGCGTTCTCGATATCTCGAACGGTGATTGCAATATCGTGAATCGCGAAGTGCATTCCCTGCTCGAGGTTCGCACGGTCGCGGGCGAGTATCAGCTCCTGCTGCCGCAGCGCCGCGCGCTCGCGCCGCAGACCGAGTGGAACGGAGAAATTGATTCCGAGTGTCCAGTCGTTGAACTGGCCAGTGCGCGACGAGGTTTCGTCGCCGATCGGCATCCGACCTTCAAGCCCGTTCCAGCGGTAGAGTCCGACGGCATCAAGTCGCGGAAGCGCGTCGTTCTTCGCCATGATGATCCGCTGATCGTCAGCATCCAGGATCAGCTTGAGCTCGATAATATCGGGTCGGCGCGCCTCGGCCAGCGAAACCAGCTCGTCCCAGTTCTGGTTGAAACGCTGGTTGGTCGGCGGCGAGGACGGGACGAGCTGCTTAAGATCGTTCGGGGGAAGCCCGAGAATGTTGCGAAGCGCCGCTTCCCGATTGAGAACATTCGCTTCTGCCGCGATGACGTTGGCGCGGAACTGATCGAACGCGACTCGCGTCTGCGAAACGTCGCCCAGGTCCGACATACCGGCCTTGAGTTTGGCGTCCTCGAGCTGGAATGCGGCCTGCGAGACGTCGAGCTGAATCTTCCGGGCCCATTGGTCGGTGCGGGCGAAAACGAGGTTCCAGTAGGCTTCAATCACCCCGCGGACCGAGTCCTGGACGCTGTCTTTGAACTGGAAGAAGGAGCGTTCGGTGTTGATCTGCGCAATGACGATCGGCGCCGTGTTGACGTGAAACCCGCCCCCCTGCAACAGAGGCTGAGTGTAGTTGAGTCCCACCGCATCACGATTCTGCGGATTGAGCGGGAACAGGCCGTTGCCGCGGAATCGGCTCAGATTCTCGCCGTAGTCGAGCCCGAGTTCGCCGCCGAGCACGTTCGTCTTGTTGAGACTCAAGTCGCTCTGGTAGTCATCGACGCGATTGCCGGTGATATATGTTCGACCGGGAATATTCGCATCGAGCGCGGCCTGCGGCGTTTCGGTCCGGTTCCAGCTGTTGTTCTGCGAGAGCCGGGGATCGAAGCGGCCGCGTTCCTGATCGATATCGGTATTGTTGACGGCGGTATCGTAGATTGTCCGACCGCTCGATGTCGCGTTCACCCCCGCGAGAACGCGCACAACGTCGGCATTCTCGAGCGCAATCGAAAGTGCGTCGTCGAGCGAAAGCATCCAGCTTTCAAGATCAGGAGCCGGCGGACGGGCGACGGTGCGCGGTGGCGCCGATTCGGGAATCCGTACACTGCGAAGCGTGGCGGGGTCGCGGTACTCGATCTCCCGCTGCTCCGGGAGAATGACCGGATAGAGCGGACCTTCGGCGCGCACAACGCGCCAGCCGACGACCGCCAGCATTGCCGCGAGAATCAGTTTTCGTGAAAGGCCATCCATGGTTGTTGATCGAGCCGCAATCCTTGCGACCGTTCTTTCGTCATCGGAGCAAACCGGGGCACACTTCGTTTTGCCCCGGCCACCCGCCGCTTGGACACTGCGACGTTTAGTGTCCGGCACCCATCCTGGTCCGTGCGTGGAGCGCTTCGGCCGCTTCTTCGAAGTTCGTGGTGTCGCGCACGATCTCGCCGTCGACAAGAACCAGCGCACGCTTCGCCTGGCTCGCGACATCCTGATCGTGCGTCACCAGAATCACCGTCAGCCCACGACTTTCGTTCAGATGACGGAACAACTGCATGATCTCTTCACTCGTTCGCGTGTCGAGGTTTCCGGTCGGCTCGTCGCACATGAGAATCGACGGATGATTGACGAGCGCCCTTGCGATGGCGACGCGCTGCTGCTGCCCGCCGGAGAGCTGGTTCGGCTTGTGGTCGTGCCGATTGCCGAGCCCGACCTGATCGAGCAGTTCGGCTGCCCGGGCCCGCCGATCGCGGCGCGGGAAGTTCGGGTTGTACATGAGCGGCAATTCCACGTTTTCGAGCGCCGATGTTCGGGAAAGGAGATTGAAGTTCTGAAAGATGAATCCGATCTGCTGGTTCCGTAGCCGTGCCCGCTCATCGGCTCCCATCGTCACAACTTCGACGCCGGCCAGCTTGTAGCTGCCGCTCGTCGGCCGGTCGAGGCAACCGAGGGTGTTCATGAGAGTCGACTTTCCCGAGCCCGACGGACCGATCAGCGCCACGAACTCTCCCTCGTTGATGTCGAGCGTCGTTCCCCGCAGCGCGGGAACCTTCACCTCGCCGAGGTCGTAAATCTTTTCGACGTTTCGAAGTTCAATGAGTGCCATGGGGATCTAGAGTGCCAACGTCAAACGTTCCGTGGTCTTCCCGCTTTACCACCGCTGAGAACGCTGACTGGCAGATAGCCAGCCCCATCATCAGTATCGACAGAACCGGCGCTTGCCTGCCATTGCGGAAAGCTGAAAAATCCTATTTGAAATCGCGAGGCGGAAAACTCCTTGGCAGCTTTCCTATTCGTACCGAAGCGCATCGATCGGGTCGAGTTTGCTGGCGCGGCGGGCTGGGTAAAATCCGAAGAAGATTCCGACGGCGGCCGCGAACAGAAGTGCCACAATGGCCGCCGGAATTGAGACAACGAACGGCCATTCCGCGCCGGGCGAAATCGCGTTGATCCCCGCGGTAATCCCGGCGGACGCCCCGATTCCGAAGGCAATGCCAATCACTCCCCCCACGCTGGAGAGGACCACGGATTCGAACAGGAATTGACGGAGAATGTCCCGCGGCCGCGCACCGACGGCCATCCGCACGCCGATCTCACGCGTTCGCTCGGTTACCGAAACGAGCATAATGTTCATGATGCCCACCCCGCCTACAATCAGCGAAATTCCCGCGATTGAAGAGAGCATGAGCGTGAGAGTCGTCGTGATGATGCTCATCACGTTCGCGACTTCCGTCATGTTGCGAATCTGAAAGTCGGGTAGTTCTCCCGGCGCAATCCGATGTCGGTCGAGCAGCAATTGGCGCACTTCAAACTCGGCGTCGTGCATCCCCGCTTCCGTCTTTGCGGAGACGAGAATTGCGCCGACATTCAGAAACGTCGAACCCTGCAGCCGCTTTTGCACGGTCGTGTATGGCATCAGCAGGATGTCGTCCTGATCTTCGCCGACGAGGTTCGCTCCCTTCCGTTCAAGCACGCCGACGACCTTGAACGGAATGTTCTTGACCCGAATCTGCTGATCGATGGGATCCGTGCCGGGAAAGAGACGCGCGACGAGTGTTTGACCGAGGACGCAGACCTTCGCGGCCGATGAAATTTCCCGCTCTGAAAAGAACTCGCCGCGCGACAACGGCCAGTTGCGGACGATCGGGTAATCTTTACCAACCCCGACCATGCTGGCCGGACTCCAGTTCACATTGCCGCCGAACACCTGCCCGCTTGCACCGATGGACTCCGAGACCGCTTTCACCGATGGGCATTCGCGCGCGATGGCCGCCGAGTCGTCCGGCGTCAGGCTCGGCAACTGACCGCTGCGGACGCCGCCGCTTTGTCCCGTTCCGGGGAAGACGATGATGACGTTGGAGCCGAGGCTCTGGAACTGGTTCGTGACGAGGGCTGAAGCGCTCTCGCCGATGGAGACCATTGTCGTGACCGCGGCGATGCCGATGACGACTCCCAGTACGGTAAGTCCCGCACGCATCTTGTTCTTTGCGAGTGCACGGGACGCGATGCGCAGAATGTCGACGAAGTTCATTTTTTCGCCGACCCATTTGCGGAAAGATCGGCTCCGATCACGAGCGATTGTCCTTCCGTCAGCTCTCCTTCGACGAGCTCCGCGAATTGATTGTCGAAGATGCCGACGATGATCGGGATCGCGCGCAGAAACTGCTCACCCTGAACCCAGACGATGCGCTTCTGCCGGTTCTGGGCGAGCGTCGCTTTCTCGCCGGCTGAAAGCTTCGGACCGTTCT